>CAYWMZ010000143.1:0-6177 GCA_964459485.1 uncultured Desulfocapsa sp.
GGAGGCTCCAATGATGGCAACTCGTAGCATGATAGATTCCTGATAATGTCCTTTAAAAAATACAAAAAGGGGAATAACAGTTCCCTGTTATTCCCCTTGCAAAACAATCAGTTTTTAATTCTCTAACCTGTATCCCAAAATCAAACAGGGAAGCAGAAAGAAAGAACTGAAACGGATTAGCGTTTTGAAAACTGAAATTTGGCGCGAGCACCTTTCTGACCGTATTTCTTACGCTCTTTCATACGAGGGTCACGGGTGAGAAGACCTGATTTTTTCAGGGTCATTCTGTTATCTTGATTTACCTCAAGGAGAGCACGGGAAATTCCATGGCTCAAAGCGTCTACCTGGGCTGACTTTCCGCCGCCAAGGAGGGTGGCCATAACATCGAAATTCTCAAATGTATCAGTTACTTTAAAGGGTCTGTCTATTTTGTGGATCTTAAAATTTCCACCAAAATAGGCATCGGGTGTCATCTTGTTGACCAGAATTTTTCCGGTTCCAGGGGTAAGCCATACCTTTGCGATAGCACTTTTTCTTTTGCCGGTGGCGTAAAAACGATCTTGAGCCATGATTTACTCTCTCCGTAATTTCGTAAAGTCTTTTAAATATCCAAGTCGGCAGGTATCTGTGCCGCATGGGGATGGTCAGTGCCGGCGTACAGCTTCAGCTTTTTGAGCTGGGCACGACCCAATTTGTTTTTTGGAAGCATTCCTCTCACTGCCTTCATCAGCAGTTCGGTAGGGTGTTTTTCCAGCAGGTCTTTGGCGTTGATCTCTTTCAAGCTGCCAATGTATCCTGTGTGATGGTAGTATTTCTTGTTGTCCCATTTACGACCGGTGAGACGAATCTTGTCTGCATTGGTGACGACAACGAAATCCCCATTGTCAATGAAGTTGGAGAAGGTGGGTTTATGCTCGCCGCGAAGGCGATCTGCAATCTCTGTTGCCAGGCGGCCAAGGATTTTACCTTCGGCATTTACATGGTGCCATTTTCTTTCGATCTCGTTGATCGGAGTAAGATAGGTTTTCATGTTCTTCAATTGTCCTTTAGGGGTGCTTCTAAATAATAAAAAAAGGTTCGAACAATGTCGAACCTTTTGAACTTTTAAAATGGAGCGGGAAACGAGATTCGAACTCGCGACGTCAACCTTGGCAAGGTTGCACTCTACCACTGAGTTATTCCCGCTCATGTGTTGAGCAAAACGCCAATTAAAATACTCATAAGTGGTACCTGTTGTCAATAGAAAAGTTGGTCTTATTCGTCGTAAATTGAAAAAAGAGTTGGGTTGGTACCTAAAAAAGGTATGGTCTTGTTGTTTGACTCTGTGCTATACTATTATCTTAATTCGATTAATTATTTTTTTTCAAGTGAGGACTCCCATGGGTGAAGAAAAAATGAGGCATGGATCGGTACAGCGCAGCACGAAAGAGACCGATATCAATTTAACCCTTGGCGTTGATGGTAGTGGCAAGACAGAGGTGGATTGCGGGGTTCCTTTCCTCAATCACATGTTGACCCTCTTCGGGGTTCACGGTTTTTTTGATCTTACCGTCAAAGCCACCGGAGATACAGATGTTGATGACCATCATACTGTGGAAGATATCGGGATCTGTCTTGGTCAAGCCTTTTCTCAGGCCCTTGGTGACAAGGGAGGGATTGCCCGTTACGGCCACTGTTACCTGCCCATGGATGAAACCCTGGTGCGTATTGTGGCAGATATTTCCAATCGGCCCTATCTTCACTATGAGGCAGCTGTACCCGACCAGAAGCTCGGTACCTTCGACACCGCACTGGCCGAAGAGTTTATGCGTGGATTTGCCCAGCATGCTGGTATTACACTTCATGTTGATCTGATTCATGGGGGGAACAGCCATCACATTATTGAAGCTGTTTTTAAAGGTTTGGGTCGAACCATGAATCAGGCCACCGCCAAATTAGCGTCTGTCTCTGGAACATTGTCATCCAAAGGGCTATTGTAAAGATAGAGCGGTGCGTGTGTCTTGTCCGGGTTTTCCTCGTTATCAAAATTTTATCTGTTCTTAAAGAGGTGTCTTGTGAGAAAATATCTCATTTTGTTCTGTTGCCTGTTGTTTGCCCTGTCAGCCTGTTCTTCTGTGAATATGAAAAAGAAGAAAAAGAAGAAGGACATGCCCCAATTGAGCTGTGTTGTTGTCTTACCTACTCTGGTTCCACAGGCCTCCGGTGCTACTCGAACTGCTGCTCAGCAGGAAAATCTTAATACCGGGGCTCTATTTATTGACTCCGTTCTTTCCGATGAACTCGATGCACGTCCTGAATTTAAGCTCCTCTCTCAGGAACGTCAGAATGCGATCCTTGCAGACCCCTGGAGGGGCAGGGTGCAACAGGTTGCAGACATCGGCGCTGCCACGGGGTGTGGTGCTGTTCTTCAGACCAGTATCAGTCGTTACCGGGAGCGTATTGGAAGTACCATGTCTGCAGAACGACCCGCAGCTGTTGCCTTCTCCATGGAACTGATTGATGTGACCCAGGGCGTTGTGATGTGGACCACCTCATTTGATGAGAGCCAGAAAGCACTTTTTGAGGATATTTTTTCATTTAATAAAGCGCAAAAGCGTGGCTTTAAGTGGCTCAATGTGCAGGATCTGACCCGTGATGGTCTTAAGCTTCGGCTTCACGATTTTCCCTACTTTAAGAAGGAAGAGCAGGAATAGCAAACAATCGAAGCATGCTTTGGGCTGTCTTGTCAGGGGCGGCATAGTAAAAAAATAGCGGGTTCTCAAGTAGACCCTTTTAGGTGCGGCTGTGAAATCCAGAAAGTTGGGTTTCACAGCCATTTTTGTTTGAAGTGCCTTTTTTAGTTGAAAGTGGAGATGTTTTGCTGGTACAGAAACCCTCTTCAGGGTGATGCTCCTTGTAGGCAGGCCTGGATACACCGTTGCAAATCTAAAAACAGAAGTTAGCAAAGAGAAGAAATGATTGAAGCTGCAACAAATAAACGCATCGGTCAGGCTATGGCAGAGTATAGCATGCTGGCCCATGGTGACCGGGTGCTGGTTGCGGTCTCTGGTGGAATAGATAGTCTTGTACTACTCTGGGTTCTACACTACTGGCAGAAAAAGGCTCCCATCAGCTATGTGTTATGTCCGGTGCATATCAATATGGATATCTGGACCCCGGAACGGGAAGAGCCTGATCCTCTGCTGGAGTTACAGAAACAGATGGAACTCATTGGACTCACCCTCCACGTTGAAAAAAGTCTGCCCCTGAGCAATGACTTGCGAACCTGTTTCAGCTGTTCCAAATTACGTCGGAAACAGCTCTTCGATCTTGCAGATAGTATGCAGTGCAATAAGATAGCCTTGGGACATCATAAGGATGATCTTATCGAGACCCTGCTTTTGAATATGTTTTACAGTGGAAATATTTCAACCATGCTTCCCAAGCAGGAGCTTTTTTCAGGCAAGATTGCGCTGATTCGCCCCCTGGCCCATATTGAAAAGGCTGAAATTGAGGCATTGGGCCGTAAGGTGGGTCTTGCAGCAGCGAGTAATCTCTGTCCCTTGGCCGGTGATACCAGAAGGGAAGAGTTGCAGGATATACTGGAACAGATCTATACTAGAATCCCCGGGGCTAAGGCATCCCTCTTTGCCTCCATGAAAAATATCCGTAAGGAGTATATGTTGTGAAGACGTCCCTTGAGTGTTTGGCCTGTTATCTGCGCCAGACTTTGCAGGTATCACGTATTGCAAGTCCAGATGAAAAGCTGCACCTGGCGGCTCTGCGCCGGGTGGCGGAGTGTATCGGAGAGATGGACATGGATCAGACGCCTCCCGAAAATTCGGTGGCGGTGTATCGTGCCATTGCTGAGATCACTGCCTGCGATGATCCCTATAAATTGATTAAGGAGCAGTCCAACGCAGAGGCCCTGGCCATGCTGCCCGAGTGCAGAGAGCTTGTGGCGGCAAGTTTAAATCCCCTGGCCACTGCGCTACGTCTTGGAATCGGCGGCAATATCATCGATTATGGGGCCATGCACAGTTTCGATGTGGATGCGGCCATGCAGCGTTGTCTCGATGCCCCACTGGTGGTGGATCATATGACGAAACTGCTGGACAGGGTACAGGCATTGCCTCCAGGTTCCAAAGTCGTTTATCTGGCTGATAACGCCGGTGAAATAGTGTATGATTCTTTGGTGGTGCAGGAGCTTCACCGTCTGGGGCTTGATGTGACTCTGGTGGTTAAAAGCGGCCCCATTATTAATGATGCATTGCTGGAAGATGCCAGATCCTGCGAAATGCACACCATGGCCCGCATCCTGGAAAATGGGACCAGATGTCCCGGAACCCCCATTGCGAGTTGTTCGTCTGAATTGCAGGAGGCCTTTTACGGGGCTGATCTCATTATATCAAAAGGGCAGGGTAATTTTGAGACCCTCTCTGAATCGGATGCGGATATTTTTTTCCTCCTCACCGTCAAATGTTCGGTGGTGGGTGCCCATCTGGCCCAGATAAGTGGTGCCGCTAGTGAAGATTTGCCGGGAGAGGGAGAGTTGGTGCTGTTTTACTATGGAGGAAAAGGTGGAATACACACATAAACGAATAGCAAATATCCTGGCCTCTGGTGAAACGGAGGGGCAGCTTAGCATTAAAGGCTGGATCCGAACCCGGCGTGACACCGGTTCTTTTTCATTCCTTGAGGTTAACGACGGCTCAAGTCTTGCCAACCTTCAGGTTATAGCAGAAGAAGTGCTATCGAATTATTCGAGCGAGGTGGCACGTCTCAGTGCTGGATGCAGTGTTGTGATCAATGGCACCCTTCAGAGTTCTCCGGCCAAGGGGCAGGATGTGGAGCTGCTGGCGGAATCCCTTGAAGTTCTAGGGTGGGCTGATCCCGAAAGCTATCCCTTGCAGAAAAAACGACATTCCCTTGAGTTCCTGCGGACTATCAGTCACCTTCGGCCTCGAACCAATGCCCTGGGGGCGGTGACCCGGGTTCGTTCCAGGCTCGCTTACGCCGTGAATCAATTTTTTCAGGAGCGGGGTTTTGTGCAGGTGCATACCCCCATCATCACCACCAGTGATTGCGAAGGGGCAGGGGAGATGTTTCAGGTCAGTGCCAGCGGAGAAAAGGCGGATAAACCGTTCTTTGGTGCCCAGGCCGGACTTACGGTGAGCGGTCAGTTGCAGGCAGAGGTCTATGCCCAGGCCCTGGGCCAGGTCTACACCTTTGGCCCCACATTCAGGGCTGAGAACTCCAACACCAGCCGTCATTTGGCCGAGTTTTGGATGATAGAGCCGGAGATGTCTTTCTGTGATCTGGGCTGCAATATGACCCTGGCCTCCGATCTGTTAAAGTACGTCCTTCAGGATGTAATTGATAATTGTGTGGAAGATCTGGCCCTTTTTAATAAGTTTATAGAAAAAGGGCTGCTCCGGAAGCTTCAGGATGTGGTGGATAAGGATTTTGCCCACATTAGCTACACCGAGGCCGTGGACAAGCTGATGGCGGTTGCCGAAAAATTTGAGTACGCAGTAACCTGGGGGACAGATCTCCAGTCGGAACATGAACGCTATCTTACCGAGGAAGTGTATAAATGTCCGGTGATTGTGACCGACTATCCAGCCACCATTAAGCCTTTCTATATGCGGGTCAGTGACGATGGCAAGACCGTGGCTGCCATGGACATTCTGGTGCCGGGTATTGGCGAGATCGTTGGTGGATCACAGCGTGAAGAGCGGCTGGATATCCTGACCCGTCGCATGGAAGAGGCCGGGATTGATACCGCCGAGTATGACTGGTATCTTGATCTCAGGCGTTATGGAACGGTGCCCCATGCTGGATTTGGTTTGGGCTTTGAACGTCTGGTGCAGTTTGCCACTGGGATGAGTAATATTCGGGAAGTAATACCTTTTCCACGAACCCCGGGGTTTGCCCCCTGCTAAAAGTGTTGCGGGAAGGTGTGGGAAGATGACAGTAATGAATGACAGTGGAGTTATAGGTGACTAAAGGGCCAGGCGTTCAGAAGATGTTTGATGATATTGCACCAAGTTATGACCTGATGAACCGGGTTATGACCATGGGCCAGGATCAACGATGGCGCCGGTTTGTGGTGGCAAAAGCAGGAGATCCAAAGGGCGGTGCGGTGCTTGATCTCGCCACTGGAACTGGTGATATTGCAGCCCTTATGGAAAAGAA
>CAYWMZ010000144.1:0-6150 GCA_964459485.1 uncultured Desulfocapsa sp.
ATTGATCTGGTCAAAACGCCTCTTGCCATTCGCTCTTCCAGCCTGCTTGAAGATGCCCATTTCAGACCCTATGCCGGACTCTACTCCACCTACTTTCTACCCAATAATCACCCCTCATTTAGTATCCGCTGTCAGCAACTGGAAGATGCGGTGAAACTGGTCTACGCCTCCACCTGGTACGAGAGTCCCCGGGCCTATTCCAAGGCTTCGGAACAGGGTAGGGAAGACTCAATGGCAGTGATTTTGCAACAGATAATAGGGGATAAATATGGAGGCTACTACTATCCCCATATCTCAGGTGTGGCCCAGTCTCACAACTACTATCCGGTAATGAAGATGAAGGCGGAAGAGGGGATTGCCCATATTGCATTGGGTATCGGAAAGACCGTGGTGGAAGGAGAGCGTTCCTTACGTTTTTCACCTGCCCATCCTAAACGACTGGTACAGTTCTCCACCGTGGACGATATCCTGGACAACTGCCAGCGCCATTTCTATGCACTCGATATGGAACATCACAGTCATTTTGAGCGGGGTAACGCCAACCTTGTAAAACGGCTGGTCCAGGACGCAGAAAATGAGGATCCTGTGATGCTCCTCTCTTCGACCTTTATCCCTGAGGAGAACAGGATTCGGGATTCGGCACTGCCAGGTATAAAGGTGGTGACCTTTGCTCGCATTTTGAAGCATAAGCTCTATCCCTTGCCTGAGATCCTCCTTGAGTTTCTGGATCTGGGGCGCCGTGGCATGGGGTGTGAGGTGGAGATTGAATTTGCGGTACGTCTTGATCCCAGAATCCGCAGGAGCCAGTTTTACTTTTTGCAGATGCGGCCCATGGTAACGGGAGGCGAGACCGTGGATGTGGCCATTTGTCCCAAGGACATAGACCGGGCCTTCTGTTTTTCCACCTCATGCCTGGGGCATGGGCGTCTGGAGACCATGGCCGATATTCTGCTGGTTCGGCCCGACACCTTTGATACCAAGTCCACACGCACCATAGCCGGGGAGATCAACGGTTTTAATGCCAAACTTCAGGCCGAGAAAAGACCTTACCTGCTCCTGGGGCCGGGTCGTTGGGGCTCAGCCGACCCGTGGTTGGGTATTCCGGTGCAGTGGCGTGATATCTCGGGAGTTGGGGCGATAATTGAACTTCAGAATGAACAGCTCCACGCCGATCCTTCTCAGGGCTCACACTTCTTTCAGAATATCACTTCCCTGGGGATTCCCTATCTCACCATTCCTGAAGATAAAGAAGGCGTTTCCGGGAGTTGCAGGAGTAGTCGCATTGGCGACTGCCTTGACTGGAGCTGGCTGAATTCTCAGGATGTGTATGAGGAGACCCAATTTATCCGTCATATTCGTCTCCCTGTGCCCTTTGTAATGAAGTGTAATGGCAAGGAGGAACAGGCAGTCTTGTACAGTAAGAATGGAGAAGAAGAATATCCAGAGCCCTGTACCAGTGGTGGTGCAGAAGAAGCTTGAAGCTGGTGGAGTGTAGTTGAATTCAAAGGGAAAATCCCAGATAATAGAGAGCCAAGGAGAGCAGTATGGACGATATAGTTAGCAGAATCAAAAATAAGGATCCGGAGCAGCGTGAATTTCATCAGGCAGTGGAGGAGGTGATTGAGACCGTAAAACCGGTGCTGGATCGTAACCCTGAGTATCGGCAGCAGGCGGTACTGGAGCGCATTACCGAACCGGAACGGGTCATTATGTTTCGGGTACCATGGATGGATGATGATGCCCATGTCCATGTCAACCGAGGCTTTCGGGTTGAGATGAATTCTGCCATCGGCCCCTTCAAGGGGGGGCTGCGCTTTCATCCTTCGGTGAATATCGGGATTATCAAATTCCTGGCCTTTGAGCAGGTCTTTAAAAACTCCCTCACCACCCTTGCCATGGGCGGCGGCAAGGGAGGTTCTGATTTTAATCCTAAGGGGAAGTCCGATGGAGAGGTGATGCGTTTCTGTCAGTCCTTTATGGCAGAGTTATATCGGCATATTGGCCCGAATACCGATGTTCCGGCAGGTGATATCGGAGTTGGGGCCAGGGAGATTGGCTTTTTATTCGGGATGTATAAGAAGCTTCGCAATGAGTTCACCGGGGTGCTTACCGGCAAGAGTCTGGATTGGGGCGGCAGCCTTATTCGACCCGAGGCCACGGGCTATGGAACGGTCTATTTTGCCCAAGAGATGCTGGCCACCAGAAACGAGACTCTGGAGGGCAAGAACTGCCTGGTCTCGGGATCTGGAAATGTGGCTCAGTATTTGGTGGCGAAGGTGATAGAGCTTGGCGGCAAGGTACTGACCATGTCCGACTCTTCAGGGTACATTTTTGATGAGGAAGGTGTTGATCGGGAGAAACTGGATTTCATTCAGCAGCTCAAGAATATTCGTCGGGGTCGAATCGGTGAATATGTGGAGACCTACCCCAATGCTGTTTACACACCCTTAGATCCCCTGCTGGATCACAATCCGCTTTGGGCCCATAAGGCCGATTGTGCCTTCCCCTGTGCCACTCAGAATGAGATTAATGGCAAGGATGGAGACCACCTGGTGGCGGGTGGTGTCACTCTCATCAGTGAAGGTGCCAATATGCCCTCAGTCCCTGAGGCCGTTGAACTCTTTATTGATCGTGGCCTGCTCTATGCCCCCGGCAAGGCAGCCAACGCCGGCGGGGTTGCGGTGTCAGGTCTTGAAATGGCCCAGAACTCCATGCGCCTTTCCTGGCCGCGGGAGGAGGTGGATGACAGGTTGAAGCACATTATGAAATCCATTCATCGTACCTGTGTCGATGCAGGTGAGAGCTACGGGGTGCCGGGGAACTATGTGGCGGGTGCCAATATTGCTGGTTTTGTGAAGGTCGTGAACGCCATGCTGGATCAGGGCCTGGTATAAGGACTGAAAAGAAGAGGGGTGATCGTGTCTTGTTACGATGAACAGTGTGCCAGGGATTTTGATATCCTGGAGTCTCGTATAGGTCATTTTTTTACCGAGATAGCGGTGGAGTGTCCTTACCATCTGCCCCATGATGCAAGATATTATCAGGCCCTCTTCTCTCCCCTGTCTGACAGGAATATGGAACTGTTTCTGGCCTCCGGCTATAGACGGAACGGGAACTGCCTCTACACCATGCACTGTCCCGACTGTTGTGCCTGTGTTCCCATTCGCCTCCATCCTGATGACTTCCAAAAAAATCGGAACCAACGCCGGGTTCTCAAGAAAAATCTCGATATAGAGGTTGAGTATGCACCCATCGAGGCTACTGAAGAAAATGTTACCCTCTGTGAAAGGTTCCTGCGGGAGCGTTATCCCCAAAAGAATAATGACGGCCGAGCTTACTATGAGGGTTTTTTCTGCAATCAGATCATCATGGGGATGGAAATTCGATACCGCCTGGGGGGAAAACTCGTTGGTAATGGGATTGTGGATGTGGGACAAAACTGGATGAACGGGGTTTATTTCTACTTTGATCCGGATCTGGCCTCAAGGAGCCTTGGAACTTTTAATATATTGACCCTGCTTGCAACTTGTCTCAAACTCGATATTCCCTATCTGTATCTGGGCTACCATATAGAAGAGGTGGCAGCCATGAACTATAAGAGTCGTTTTAAGCCCTATTATCTGCTGCAAGACGGCAAGTGGTGCCGGGGAGGGAAAGAGTAGGAAAATGATGGTTCTCAAGGTGGTGTGATCCTTGGGTAAGTCTACTGTATGTCGTATGTCGCTACTTTTGTTTTCGATATGTAGTGGTTTTTCTTTGACTGCAACAAATCTTCATGATACCTTTAGTTCAGATCCGGAAAGAGTTATATCCTGTAATTCTTGTTATCCCGATGGAGGTTTTCATGAAAAAGTGGCAAATTGAGGGAGTTTTGCTTCCTATCACTTCTGAGAAACTTATCCTGCCCGATTCTGACCAGCCGTTATTTTCCACATCCGCTCTTTCTCCATGCTCCAAAGACTGCCAGGATGGAACATGGCTCAGCTGCTGCCGCGGTATTGTGGCTTTCTTTATTCGCTTTTTTTAGCAGAGTAGGTAGTAGAGATTATGCATGAAGCCCTGCTGTATTCCAAACATGATAGTCTGCGGGTAAGCTGTAAGCTGTGCAGCCATTTCTGTTCCATTGCCAGCGGGAAACGTGGTCTGTGCGGGGTGAGGGAAAACCGGGACGGCACCCTTTACAGCCTGGTTTACGGCAGGATCGTTGTGGAGAACGTGGATCCTGTGGAGAAAAAACCCCTCTTTCATTTTTTGCCTGGGAGCCGCAGCCTTTCCATCGCCACCGTTGGCTGTAATTTCAGATGCAGACATTGTCAGAACGCCTCCATTTCTCAGGCAGGTGATCTTGACCCGGATAGTGTGCCGGGACAGCAGCGGAGCCCTGCCGATATCGTGGACCACGCCCTGGCCACGCACTGCCGCTCCATCAGTTACACCTACGTTGAACCTACTATCTTCTTTGAATTTGCTAGTGACTGTATGGAACTGGCCCACCGCGAGGGACTGAAAAATATCTTTGTATCCAATGGCTATATGAGTGAGGCCGCAACTAAACTCCTGATCCCTCAGCTTGATGCCATCAATATAGATCTCAAATCATTTAGTGACGATTTTTACAAAAAAATCTGTGGGGCCAGGCTACAGCCGGTGCTGGATTCTATTAAACGGATGTATGAGGCCGGTATCTGGCTGGAGGTTACCACCCTGCTTATTCCAGGGCTCAATGACAGTGAAGAGGAGCTGCAGCAGATTGCCGACTTTCTGGTCTCTCTATCCCCTGATATCCCCTGGCATGTCACCGGATTTTATCCATGTTTCAAGCTTACCGACAGGCCTCCCACCTCCACCGCCAGTATCGAACAGGCCAGACAAATCGGCCTCGCTGCCGGACTCCACTGGGTCTATGGCGGCAACAGACCGGGAACTGGTGGTGAAGACAGTATCTGCCCATCCTGCGGCAGGGAGCTTATCCAGCGGTATGGTTTTTCCATACAGAATATGCACCTGAGCCATGGGAAATGTCCTGCCTGTCTGGTGCCAATTGCTGGAATCTGGGGCGAATAGTACCCCCTTTTCTTTTTTTTATTGCAATTTAAGTCTGCGCAATGAAAACCTTTGTAGTATATTTATAGCTGATAAAAAACATTAAAAACGAGCTCGGTTTTTCGCCTATGTGCTAAAATTTCAGGCATTGATCACCCATCTGACACCAGACACACTCTATTATGCCCATTCAGACACACTCCATCGTAGCCCTGGTGGGACGCCCCAATGTGGGCAAGTCCACCCTCTTTAATCGTATCACCGGATCCCGTAAGGCCCTGGTTGATCCCACTCCCGGGGTGACCCGGGATCGTCACTATGAAAAGGTGATGTGGAATGACAAGGTCTTTATGCTGGTGGATACCGGGGGCATTGAAGATGCCAGCGGGGACACCATGGGAGGACATATCCGGGATCAGGCCATGGCTGCCATTGAAGAGGCGGATATTATACTGTTTTTGCTCGATGGTCGTGAGGGGGTGACTCCTGCCGACAAGGAGGTTGCCAATCTGCTGCGGCGTACCGAGAAGACCATTTTTTATGTGATCAATAAGATTGATGGCCCGGAACAGGAGATGGAGCAGCTTTCCCAGTTTTATGAGTTGGGTGTGGAGCAGTTCTGGGCCCTGTCTGCTGAGCACAAGTACGGCTATTACACCTTGATGGACGCCCTTGAAGAGAGCCTTCTTGCCAATGATGAGGAGCTTGAGCTCCCGGAGGGTACGGTGAAGGTGGCCTTCTTTGGCAGGCCCAACGTGGGCAAGTCCTCCATGATCAATCAGATCTTAGGGCAAAAGCGTATGGTGGTATCCTCGGTATCTGGCACCACCAGAGATTCTGTGGACACTCTGCTAAATCACGGTAAATACAACTATCTGCTCATCGATACCGCAGGGATCAGGAGAAAGGGTAAAACCAAGGAGAAACTGGAAAAATTCTCTATCTTGAAGGCCCTGGCCGCGCTGGAAAAATGTGATATTGCCGTGGTTCTCATTGATGCCGAAGAGGGGATCACCGAGCAGGATACCAAGGTAATAGGCTATACCCAGGAGCAGGGCAGGGGCTTGATTCTGCTGGTTAATAAGTGGGATCTGGTAAAAGACGACA
>CAYWMZ010000145.1:0-6089 GCA_964459485.1 uncultured Desulfocapsa sp.
GTCTGGGAAAGTAGACCTTACCGAATATCCCGGCATTGCTGTTAAAGGTGTCGGAAGTCCTACTGAGGCAGGTGGCAAAATAGGCCCAAGAGACGGTGCCGGACATATAAAAGAGGAATGGAGGGATATCATCGGTGGGAATCTTGGCCACCTTGCCAAAGATTATGGTGAAGACCAGGGTAGTGAACAATGGCTGGATAATAAACCACAGTGGCCCCAGAATTGTCTGCTTATACATGGTCACAAAGTCACGTTTTACAAACATGCCGACGAGATCACGGTAACGCCACAACTCGGCCAGTTCGAGATCGAACCAGCCACTTTTGGGCTTGATCACCATATCCCACTGTTTCTCGTCCTTTGCCCTTGCTTCTTGCTGCATAGTCTTCTCTATTTCTCTGCTATTAAGCTTTGGTAATGAGTCGTAGTAGTGGATTTCCAACTACCCTACGGAGCCGTTTTTGAAGTTTACTGGCCCTGCTGACCCGCTGCCGAAGAAACTCCAGGTCTCTGTTTCCATCCTGCGCAGCAGCAGACTCAAGTAGCTCCATACTAATATCAAGTTCCCCACCAAAAAGCTCAACTTTCTGACGCACGATAGAGAGCAATCCTTGCTGCAAGGCGCTGGCAATATTTTCTGCACTTCGGTAGTATTTCTTCCGTTCACCTTTAACCCAGACCCGACTCACAAGCCCTAACGATTCAAGTTGGCGAGCAGCAACACTTATAGATGCCTTACTCAAACCAAGATCACTTTCCAAAACATCCAGAGAGCACTCTTTGGGCTGCAGATAAAGATAAACCAGTACTTGACCAACAATCCGGCCAAGGCCAAAATCCTGACTGGTTCGCCCTCCTGTCTCTATAAGACGCGATCTTGCGGTATGTATATTGTCGGTTGGATTCATTTTCTGAACTTTTACAATTTACTAAAACTAAAAAAAACAAGAAACCACACTCCAGGGTAAACTGCAACAATTTACTACACCTTCTTTTAAACAAGCCTTTGAGAGAAATGGGCTAGAATTCTGAGGAACAACTTCTTGTCTCTCCTGACCAAGCCCTCTCCAGCTAACGATACCGCAAATTGTAGATTCTATTCAGCATCTATAAATGAATTCAGTCTCTCACCGATCAAGCCAGCTGCATAGTCTGAGATATGATCAGAATACCAATAGAGACGGCGCCCATTCTTAGAGGCCAGACACATCCCTTCTTCAATGTCACAGAGAGAAGGGGTTGTGTCAAAAATTCGGATATTTTGAGGATCACCCGCCTGAACTTCTAGTAACAACGCCCTGTATTGTTGCGTTAATTCAAGATGTCTGGCAAGGGGCAGAAAACAATCTTTATTGGGTATAAAGGGCAGAATACTGCTAACATAATCAGAACTAACCCTTCTCTCAAGACAGTCTTCCGGATCGGGCAGCGTGGGATTATCAACAATCAAGATGATTTTTTTCCCTGCTCCAATTAATACATCCGTTGCCTTGCTGAGCCCCTCAAGTGCCACCTGGTAGTTTTTACTTGCAGGTAAATCGTGAAGCCTCGCACCACTCTTCAACTGAAACAACACTCTAGTGGCTGTCATAAAGGCCACTGTTTCGATATCTGGATTGTTGGCCAGGGCATCGATGGCCAGCGTTGTTAATTCCTGATAGGATTTGTAAATTGACTTGTCAGAAAGAACAGGGGCCGGTGAGCCATAAGGACCATGCCCACCAATCACCAACCAACGCCCCTGTTCCGTTGAGGTTCTGATCAAACCACGATACAGTGCAGCAGCTTTACTGTCACCTAATAAGGCATACTTTGGGGTATCCCGAGCATCCTGTTGGCAGGTTGCAATCTTATTTCTTTCCGCTGCTTTTAAAATACCGCATCCCGGAACAAGATGCCCCATGGCTCCCCCATCCCAACCTGATGTTCTGACAGGATTTACTTTATTAATGATTCTCCCCTTAAACCCACCTTGCAGATAACAGAGGCAGGCTAGCCCCCCAACAGCCACCATTACCAAGAGCAAAATACCTGCCTTTAATCTACCATACTGCCCAAAACGAAAAGGCCTCTCGAAGAAACGATAGGTCACCCAGGAAAGAATAAAGGAGAGTATAATAATACAAATACTCTGTGCTACAGTGGGAGCTGCCCCCTGAATAATTCGGGTAAACGACAACAATGGCCAATGCCACAGATACAGTGGAAAACTTATTAAACCGATGCCCACGAGCACTGGATGGGATAAAACCTTGCGATTAAGCAGTGCTTGTGGACCTGCAGCGATGAACATAACTGTCGCAAGGGTTGGAAGCATGGCCCACCAGCCAGGATAAAAAGTGGTTTTATCAATGACAGACAGACCAATGAGGAGAAGAGTAACGGCAAGTATCGACATACAATCACGAATAGCAGCGCCCTTGTCTCCAATATTCAACCTGCTAACAAATGATCTTCCCAGCCAAGAAAGAACGTTCTGCTGCCATCTCGGAAGGCCTTCCCTTCCAAAGAGACTCACATAGGCTAGCATTGCCCCTAGCAGTAACTCCCAAAAACGGGTTAATGGCGAATAAAAAATCGCAACCTTACTCCCGGCAAACACACTGACATTCAGTAGAAATGAGAGCACAGCAACAGTGACAGTAACGTTCAACAGGTTAAAACGCCATTTCCAGAAGATAAATAGCAGGAATGGCCAGAAAATGTAAAACTGCTCCTCAACTCCCAAAGACCAGAGGTGCAAGAGGGGTTTACTGGAAGCAGTTCCATCAAAATAACCACTTTCCAGCCATAACAACAGGTTTGAGGCAAAACCTGCCCCTCCTGCAATATGCTTTGCAAGCTGCTGATACTCATCGGCAAACAAAGCCCCCCATCCCATTGCAAAACAGGCAAGCAGAACCAATATAAGTGCCGGGAAAATGCGCCTGATACGACGACTGTAAAATTCTATAAAACTAAAACGTTCTGAGTCATGATTTTCAAAGATAATGGTGGAAATCAGAAATCCGGAAATGACAAAAAAGACATCGACTCCAATAAACCCTCCCCTCAGCCAAGATGGAAAGGCGTGGAAGACGACAACAGCGAGGACAGCTACTGCTCGCAGTCCATCAATATCAGCTCTATATTTTGGATGTTTTAGAGATCCCGGTCTGCTCAAAAGACGAGCCTCAGATATCAAATCCTTCAAAGGCTATCCACTGAGTCTCCGTTACGGACCGTATCAGTCAAGGCAATAAGGACCTCAAGAGTCCGACTTGCTGATTTTTTCCAGGTGAAAGACGATGCCCACAAGAAGGCATTATCCAGTTTCTCCTGCCTCTCCTGTCCATCCATTCCAAGACTCTCCTCTATGGCACGAGCAAAAGCCGAGGAACTACACTCTTTCACATAGACAGCATGGCTCCCACCAACTTCCGGAAGTGAGGCCTTATTCGTGGTTATCACAGGCACACGAGAAAGCATGGCCTCAAGTATTGGCAACCCAAACCCTTCGTATTCCGATGGCAGGACAAAGAGAGCGGCCCCATGATACACAGCTCTTAAATCAGCAATTTCAAGATTGCTTAAGCGATGAACGCGCTCTCTCGAAGACAGGGCGGCAAGACTTTTCTCGACACGGGCCTCGCCCCTACGTGCTTTTCCAACCACAACGAGATGATGGGGAATCGTTTCAGTTAACTGCCCAAAGGCCTCTATCAATAAGTGGATATTCTTGTGTGGATAGCTATGGGCAACACAGAGGATGTAAGGAGAAGACGTCAAGGACGTAACAGAGTTGGCAATTTCCAAATTTACAGGGGCAGAGAGTCCGGAATCGACCCCTTCAAGGATTGCGAAAACTTTTTCCTCCCTGGCAAAACCATGGCGTACAATCTCTTGTTTTGAAAATTCAGATACTGCAATCACGGAAGCACACACCCGACATGCCGAAGAGACCAGGAAGTCAAGGGTATGCCTTTCTAAAAAGCTCAGATCCGCGGGATGCGTTTTATACTGAAGGTCATGGATGGTGACAGCCTGAGGGCAGCAACAGCGAATGGGGGCAGTATATCCAGGAGACCAGAGGACATCCACTTTGGCCTTTCTGACGTACCCCGGAAGCAGTAGTTGTTCTGCCAAAATTCGCCACGGACGATGCGCAGCTTTAAGAGGCAACAAAATAAATTCTACATTTTGAAGCCCTAAGAGATCTGAAGAGAGGAGTTCATGGTTATCCCTACTGCAAAAGAGAACAAAATTAATCTCTGCAGCTATGGTAAGCATTTCCTTTAGGGTCTGCCTCAGATACACCTCGGTACCACCAACATCCCCCGGAACCAAAAAAAGAGTATTTATTCCAATACGCATAAGCGCTTATGCCTCAGCTTTGCGGTTTCTGCGGCGGGCCATACCAGAATAGGCAGCAACGATGCCATACCGTACAAGAAAATGAACAAGCGTCTGGAGACTATAGCTCCCCGCATCTTCTTTGGCTGCCAGGTACTCCTCTTCAAACTGAACTTTAAAATTTTGGCCACTTATGGATGCCTCATGCCAGCGAAAGGCCGCTAGAGGATCACCTTTTACCCAGGACGCAGAACCAGCATGCCAAAGGCGGAGGATGTACTCATAGTCCCAGGCAGCAACCATATCTTCACGAAGCAGTCCCGCCTCTCTTACCGCAGCACCACGAAAGAAGAGAGAAGGTTGAGAGAGATAATTAATACACTGGTAAGTAAAACGACTTGAAAGAGGAAAAAACAGCTCCTTGAAACTACTAATACCACTTCGGATTTCATGTCCCGTACTATCAACTATACTACAGCCACCAAAAGACATCGCAGCAGATTCAGCTCCGTTAAAAGAATCACAAACCCGGGCCAGAGCACCAGGATAATAACAATCATCTGAATTCAACCAGGCGATGACATCACCTGTGGCGACCTTAAAGCCCTTATTGATGGCATTTGCAGGACCTGTGTCTTTTTCTATGATTATATGATCTATTTCACTCTGGAACTGCTCAACGATATCAAGTGAGGCATCACTGCTCATCCCATCTACAACGATATATTCAAGATCGACATCCTTCTTTTGAGCAAGAACACTCCTGATGGTCTGCTCAAGATAGGAAGCACCATTATAATTTGGTGTTATTATAGAAACTCGCATTATTTGTTATCGAAGTTACGGAGGATATTATTAATATTCCGAGGTGATACTCAGTACACCACCGGTTACTGTGGCTCCTACATCACCTGAAATTCCATTTACATAAACACGGATATTTCTATCTGAAAACCATTTTCTTATTCTTGCACTGCGATCACTTGTCCATAAATGTTTTGGTGCAGGAACAAACGCATATTGAGGCGATACCTTCTCGAAAAAAGTATCAGGCACAGTCGTTTCTGTGCCGTGGTGGGGACCTTTTAGAATATCTACTGATACGTTATCCGACAATCCAGCTAAATAACCTCCGATCTTCCAATTCAGATCAGGGTCTTGGCTTTCATGATATGGGAGAAATAAGATTCCAGTGACAACAAAGCTTATCAGAACAAAGAAAATAGCCTTCACGTAGACACTCCTACTCGTTAATATGACCTCGAATGCAATGCTAAGGCTTGAGCAAACCATTTTTGATCATCGGCAAGATAGGACAACTCCGCATTACTCTCATGTATCCTGTATTTTGCGAAGACTTCAGGAGAGTTATAAAATGAACAACCATGGTACGCTAAGCGCAGCCACAACTCATGGTCTTCACGATAACGCATCTCTTCTCGAAAACCGCCAAACTGTATTAAGCAGTGTCTTTTAACTGCAACCGTACAAATGGAAAGCCGATTCCCCTCAAGTAGCATCTGGTAACTGCATTCTTCCCCTGTAAACCCTAGTTGGCCATTTGTAAATCCCCTACACGATTTATCATCTGTGAGATATTTAATGGCACCGCCCACCACATCAACCTTTTTTAACAAAAAATGATAGAGAGATCGTTCCAATCTATTGGGTGTAGCAATATCATCGCTATCAAGAAAGACCACATAGTGCCCCCTGGCCATCTCAATCCCTTTATTTCTGCCACGGCAGGGATTTCC
>CAYWMZ010000146.1:0-5942 GCA_964459485.1 uncultured Desulfocapsa sp.
TCGCTTTTTCCTGCCTCATCCGGTAAATATCCCTATGCGACCACTTGCGTTTCTGGAAAATCGGGGACAGACCCCAATAAAAACACTAGAAAATCGGGGACAGACCCCAATAAAAACACTATGCCAAGACGATCTCGACTCATTGTTCCTGAAATTCCTCACCATATCATTCAACGAGGTAATAATCGTCAACCCTGTTTTTTTTATCGTGGTCTGTCCCTGATTGTTCCTTGTTTCATAAGAGTCGCTGAAACTTGTCATGTTGGTACCTTTTGTAAGACAAAAATGTGTAATTTTTAAAGGCGATTTTGTATTATTGTAACAATAATGCATTATTTCTCGGGGCGGGTCAGACTGGGTGTTGTTCTGTAATTAATGTAAAAACACCAGGTTGTGTGTTTTATTGTAAAATAATCATCTTTGGCATGTGTATTGAAAACACTCTTGGCAGGCGTGTAGACGCAAGAAGAGTTTCATGACGGGAGAATTCCTGTCATGGATTTATCAATATCCTGTATAGGGATGAATGTTTGAAAGAAGGAGTAGAGTAATGAGAAAGAGAGTTGAAAGAGTTATTGTAACAATGGCATTGGCGGGAACCTGTTTTGTTGGCTTAAGCCCTATGGCAATGGCGGAGGAAGTTGGCTCCGTGTCATCCCCTGCTGTTGAAGAGGTTCGTCCTGAGGCGGAATTGAGTGTGGGGCTGTATAGCCAGTATGTGTGGCGTGGTTACGCATTAAGTAATGATTCTATGGTCATTCAGCCTTCCATGACTGTAGGTTATAAAGGTTTTGGCTTTAATCTCTGGGGAAATCTGGATACGGACAATGAGATTGAGGAGACGAATAGCTGGAATGAAACAGATATGACACTGAGTTATGACTGGGCCATGGCAGGGATGGACTTTGGGGTCGGGTATATTTATTACGCATTGGAAGGTGATGATACACAGGAGTTTTACGGCAGTATCAGTAAAGAGATAGGTTTTGTTACCCCAAGTTTTACTGTTTATCGGGATACCGATTCTTTTCCGGGGTGGTATATGTCTCTCGGTCTTGATTCTTCCATTCCTGTAACAGATGATCTTGCCCTTGATCTGGGTGTTAAGGCAGCGTACCTTATTGCCGATGATACACAGCTTGATGGTGGTAATTTTTCTGATTTGTTTGATGGTGTGATTTCTGCCTCCATGACTTTTCCGGTTGCAAAATATTTAACCATTACACCTGAATTGTACTATTCTTTCCCTCTCTCTTCTGAGGCCAAAGATCTTCTGGAAGCCAGTAATGATGTTTACAATACAAATGAAGATGTCATTTATGGCGGGGTTTCGGCAAGTTTTAGTTTTTAGTAGAGTGGCATTGGGGTCAAGTCTTGAAGATAGTACAAGGGGCGGTTGATGATTCACGATTCGAAACATTTCTTATTATTCAAGACCTGACCCTTTTTGCTTGACCCTTTTTGCTTGGAAACCATTGTGTGTGGTGATAATGTCGGATGCTCCAATTTTGTGGATTTGTCCGTACTTCTGGGCAAGTTTTATTGCGCCTTCATTTGCTTCCGCCCCAGTTGAGGCAAAGAACACTCTGTCAAGACAACAGATTACCACCAATAATTCTGCATATTGAAGCATGGGCATATTATAAAAAGATGGACTGGCATTGATCAGATTTCCAGATTGCTCAGCCAATACCTCCTGAATGATCTTTGGGGAATGTCCAAGGCAATTCACAGCCCATCCCCCTATAAAATCTAAATATTCATTGCCCGCAAGATCAGTGAGGGGTACATACCATGCCCTTTGGAGATAACTGTTTCCGGTCGGTTTGTAACTTTGAGCAGCCTTGAGTCTGCGATATGTAGCAGTTCTTTAGTGTTCATTTGTTTTCCTTGTTTGGTCTTGGGTACGCATTCAAAAAAAACTGTTCTATTCAACCAATAAAGACTGGATACTTTCCTTTATGATTCTATACCCGTTTTTGGTCAGGATCGACTCCGGATGAAACTGGAACCCAGTGAAATTCTGAGCTTGAATAGCATGGATTTCACCGGTTTCTCGGTTAGATGAGATTTTAATATTACCGTGGGCTTTGGGATGCCTGGCAACAAAAGTATTGTAAAAACCAACGATTTCATTCTTCCCAAACAGGTCAATTTTCTTCTGAACTCCCTGAAGAGGGATCTGTTTCCGGAGCACCGTGAAACCAAGTTGTCGACTGAGAATCTGGTGCCCAAGGCAGATGAAGATTGATTTTTTATTGCTTTCAAGCAGATGTTTGGCAATTTCCATATTGATTCGGATTTTTTCTGAATCATCATCATTGGGGTTGCCGGGGCCAGGCCCAAGAATGGTGATTGCTGAATCATCCTGTGTTGCGTCATAACTACTGAAATGTTCTATATGAGTGATAATACCGAAGGCGTGCAGGATGTGTTGCAGCATAAAGACAAAATCATCCCCGTTATGAATGATGGTGATTTTGATCGGTTTTTTATTTTGCTCAAGTGTCAGGCTTTGCTCCTGCTGAAAAAACCAGAAATTCGAAAGATTTTGATTACGCTGCACCAGTATTTCGATAACATCATCATCGTTATACAACTTATGCAACATTGGTTCTCTGGGTGGAACCTGCTGGTGAGGGACAATACTGCTGACCAGGGCCATTGCTTTGAACTCCGTCTCCTGCACTTCTTCCGATGGAACAGAATCCCTAACCAGAGTAGCTCCAACACTGAAATTTAAGTTTCCGCTCAGGTCAATTTCTGCAGTTCTAATGGTGATTGGAGAATCCAGAAAATCATTCCCATCCTTGTCCCTGCCAACCAGCATCATAGCACTGCCATAATAGCGTCTTGAGCTGGAGGAATATTTTTTTATAATATTACAGGCATTTTCCACAGGGCTTCCCACCACAGTGGCTGCATACATCGAATCTTTAAAAAGCTCAAAAATATCTTTACTACTCTTTCCTGCCAGCAGATACTCTGAATGGATCAATCTGGACATTTCTTTTAGTATCGGGCCAACAATAGTTCCCCCCTGATCACACATTCTGGCCATCATTTTCAGCTCCTCATCCACAACCATGTACAGTTCATTAATTTCTTTCTGATCCCTCAAAAAGGCCAGCAGTTCTTTTTTGAAATCTTTTCGTAGCTGAGGTTTGTTGCTTTTCCGAAAAGTTCCACTTATGGGGTTCATTTTCACACGGCCTTTCCCCACGTATAAGTGGCGCTCCGGGGTTGAGCCTACAAAAAAACGTTCGCCGTCATAAAATACAAATTTCCAGTACGTGCCGTAATAGTTTTGCAGAAGAGCTTTAAAAATTGTAAGAACATGGTGGATGGAAAAATCCTCAATGGTTCCGGTGGCATTTCTTGGAATAACAAAGTTGGCCCCTTCGCCGTTACCGATCTCTCTGGTGATAATGTCCTGAATAACTGTTTCGTATTCCTGTGAGGACATATCATATTCAATATCCTGTCCAAGTTTGATTGGGATATCGGGGAGCAGCTCAAGCAACTCATCCACAAAAATCTTCTGCTGATTTTCTACATGGATGGAGAGTATTTTATCCCCCGCGTCGATCACATTGTATCCTCGCTCCTTGATTTGGGAAAAGGGGATCATGCTGATAGTATCGTAGGTTTTTTCTTCAGGAGTGGTATGCCTGCGAGGTATCTCATCAATGGTATCATGTTTTGAAGCCGTCCCTGTCAGTACGAGTACTTCTTCGCTATCCTGTTTTTGAATCAAACTAAACGGGCTGTTACTTTGGATAATTTTCTCAATAATGTTTGTCATAACCGTGTTTCCCCAGTCAAAAAAAAAGCCCTTATGAACCGGATTTGGCTCATAAGGGCTGTATATGCTCTTTCTGTCTAAATTTGCCTAATCCTTCCCTCTGTCGTTGACATACCAACGCCTTTTGTTTGAAATACGCCAATTTTTGGAGTGAAAGGTGGTGTTCATGGTTTTGCCTAAGTGGGTATGATAAAGAGCTATTTACGAGATATTATTTTCCAGAATCAGTTTGCCAACTGTCATCAAAAAAACCATTATTGTCAACGGATTTTTGTGATCTGGTTGGAGTATTCGATGAACGGGAGTGTGGAGCAGGGTGCTTTCCATCAAGAAACTGGTCTATAAGAATCCGGGCAATACTCATTCGTGAAGGCAGTCGCTCTGGCATGGCTTCAGCGCTGAACCAACGTGCGTCCTCAAGTTCAGTTGTGTCCACCTTGATCTCACCGCTTTGGTATCTTGCTGTGAATCCAAGCATTAATGATTGGGGAAACGGCCAGGGCTGGCTGGCAACATACTGAATATCAGCAACCTCGATGCCAGCCTCTTCCATAATTTCACGGCGTACGGCCTCCTCCAGTATTTCACCGGCTTCTACAAATCCGGACAATGGGCAGTACATCCCCTTTGGAAAACATGCTGTCCGACCCAACAATATCTTATTGTTCCAGGTAACCGACATGATTACCGCCGGTGTCAAACGCGGGTAGGCGAGAAAATCACAGTTGGGACACTTTTTGGCCGGTTCGGACTGCAACTCCACCATTTCGTTACCACATTTGCCGCAAAAACGGTGCTCGCTATGCCAGTGCAGAAACTGGACAGCCCGACCAGCGATGGTCCAGAGATCAGGAGAAATGAGTTGATATGCCTCTCGCAGGGGGACGAGGGTGAGGTCTCCGGGTAATAGTGTGGAATCACAGATCTCAACAACAAGACATTGCTTCTGGTTGTATATGCCGATGGAACGGCAGTAGAGCATGTCACTATCTGCAAAGGGCAGATTTTCCATAATGGGAATGGTATGGGATGTTGCATCGCTATAGAGGGCCAGTTTTTCCTGGCAATAAATAAACCAGTAGGACTTTGCGTAATTATCGCACACTTGCCCGTTAGGCAGAAATGTTTGTTGCAGGGAAAATGGAGCGTACACGATTACTATCCTTTTTTGAAATGAGGATATCGAATATCCGAATTACTTTTCTTTGTCTTTTAGAATGGCATCCCAGCGATTACTTTCATCTGGAGAAATTTGTTTTGCCCAGTTAATTGACCAGCTACCAAAGGGTTTCAGCAGAATGAGTAACTCTTTCCCCATGGGGGTGAGAAGATATCCATCCAGAGAGCGGTCAATAATCTTTGCTTCTCTAAGTTCCTTGAGGCGACTATTCAGGATTGACGGAGAAATTGTTTCACATGATTTTTGTAAAGCCCGAAATGTGGCAGGTCCCCGGTCAAGATTCCAGATTATTCCCATGGCCCATCTTCGACCAAGGAGGTCGAAGGCTGCCATTATCGGGGTACCTGTCTGTGAACCCCGTACTGGTTGTCCTGGCCGTGGTATTGCCATTACTCTTTCCTTGTATTTGTTTAGATGTGGATTGCTGTGGGCAATCCTTGCCGACAAATCTGTATTGCCCCTTGCGCTACAGTTATAGTCGCGTCAGGGGCAAAAAAAGAAAGAGCTAAGCGGCGATTCCTTAAATGTCTTTCTGTTTTATCTCCTGCACTATCTGTCCACCAGTGTGCTACGTAATGCATAGCATGCTACTGAAAAGATAGCAAGGGGGGTGTCATTTCAGATTGGACTGGGTTAGAGTTATGCTCTGACCGTGTAGCAGTATCCTTATTAAGGATTATGTGAAACTAGAGACCATAAATGGTTATTTATGGTGGTTAAGCGCATTTTTAATCGCTACCAAAGCAACAAAACTGATGAATCTTCTTCCTTCTGACTTTGGAGCCTACAAGACTAACTAGACGAGTTCCGAAGAGGAGCATTGTTGCAGGTTCTGGGGTGGATCAAAGGTTGTGTCGTATGAGGCGTTGCTTCATATCCCCGAAATCGAGTTCAAAGCGGGCCTGGAGTCTTTCCGGTTTTTTGTAGTCACCGGCAAAGGCATCCAGACCTATCTCA
>CAYWMZ010000147.1:0-5942 GCA_964459485.1 uncultured Desulfocapsa sp.
TGATGGGGGAATTTGGCGTTGTCAACAATCTGTTTGACATCATCGTGGCATCCCACACAGAGCTTCCCTGGTTTAACCTTCATGACAGAGGGGAAATCGGCAGCATGAGGTGCATGGCACAGGTTACATTTCCCTTTGGCAACCGGAGAATGGGGACGAATAGTATCCTTTGATTTCTGGATAGATTCGTGACAGGTCGCACAGAGAGTCCCATCGTCGTTATTTGCTTTAAGAAATCCTTTCTCCTGCGAGCCGTGGAGTTGGTGGCATCCGCTACAGTTGCCTGAGGCGAACGGTTGATGAAGGCTGAAGCGACCCCTTTCATCGGATTCGGTTTTATGACAGGTAAAGCAGAGGGTTCCCTGGGGGGTCTTCATCAGGCTTGGATTTGACGACTGATGGGGAACATGGCAAGTAGCACAGCTTTCCCCCTCTGCCGGTTGATGATTACCAGAACCCTTTCCGTAGGTTTTTGAGGCATGACAGGAGAGACAAAGCGTTTCTTCATCCTGCTTGAGCTGGAATTTGAGAGGAGAGCCGTGGCCGTTATGGCAAGAGAGGCATTCCCCCTTGGCAACCGGCTCGTGGTGGCTGACAACGGCCTGTGGCTGTGTCTGTGGCGATGCAGTATGCGCATCTCCTGTTTCCTTAAACGGTATGCCACTGGATGGTTTGCCACTGGTGTCGGAAATTCCAGCCGAATGACAGCTTAGGCATATTTTATTTGCAGGCTTTGCCAGAAGCAGCCGTTCATCGCTCGCATGGACCGAATGACAGCTCACACACTGTTTATTGAGGTAGGGTTTGTGGACACTACCGCTCCCTGTTTTCGGTGTTTCGTGGCACTTGAGACAGAGGGTGTTGGCAGGGGCCTTAGTGACGATTTTTTTCTGTTCGTCTATACGGTGACATGCGTCACACTTGCCATCCTGCATTGGTTTGTGCAGAATTTTTTTGAGCAACTTGGGGGCATCACTTGCATGGGGCGTATGACAAAGGAGACAGCCGTTCACCACGGGGTAGCCGGAGTGGGCCTTTGTGAAGCTTTCTTGTTTGGTATCGTGGCAGGAGTTACATAAGCTATCCGGTGCCATGGTCAAGAGGGAGACGTTGTCAGATTTATGAGGGAGATGGCATGTTTTACACCCCATTTTCAGAGGGCTATGGATGTATTTTTTCTTGAATGCACTCTCTTGGTGACAGCTGAAACAGACGGTCTCGGGAGATTTCGTTAAGAGGTTGGGAAATTTTGAATTATGTGGTCTATGGCAACTGCTACAGGTCCCATTAGCAACAGGTTCATGGACGGATTTCTGGTCTGTAGCCGGGAGCACATTCTTATGGCAGGAGTAACAGAGTTTGGGCTCCTCCCGACGGAGAAAGAGTCCCCCAACTAATCCGTGGGGGAGGTGACATTTGCTACACAGTTCTTTCTGTACAGGTTCATGTATCAGGTCTTTTTTGATCCGTTCCCGCATTTCAGGGTGGCAATCCAGACATCCCTGTGCAACCTTCTGGGGTATATCCTGGTTGCCCTGGATGCAGGAGAGCATAAGAGTACCCGCAAAGAAAATACCTAAGTATGTTAGTATTCTACCCATTTTATTTTGCTTCATCCAAAGACTCCAACTCTTGTTTGAGATTTTTCCAAACGGTCTCATCGATTGTGACAGGATATTTTTGTGTCAGTTTGTCCAAATATTCCTGACGAAGGGTTTTGACTTTTTTGTCAAATAATGACTTTTTGATTTTTTTCTCAACTGCTGCCAGGGGGGTTGACTTTTCGGCTTTACGACCCAAGAGCTGGACGAGGGTTGCGTGCCCCTTATCTGTGAAGACTGGACTCACTTCATTGATCGTTAATTTATCAAGAACTTCTTTTAGCTTTTTGGTCAGGTGGTTAATCGGTATATCCTGAACCGGTATGTCCCGCCCCGTACTTTTTTCTGCAAGAGTGACAAAGTCACGGCCAAGAGCGGCCTCTAGCCACAGTGATTTGAGGCCTTCTTCAGTCCCCTGTACCAGGGCTATCCTAACCACTTCCGGTTGGGTGAACAGAGCACTGTTTTCCTGGTAAAAAGTCTCTATCTCTTTCTGGCTGATTTTCACTGCTCCCAGAAAGATCTGCCTCTCCAACACCTTGATCATACGGTGCTGACAATAGAACTGATACGTTAACTTAAAGGGGAGCTTTTTTTCATATTTTCTTGCTAGTCCTTCCCAGGAGGTTAAAGTCTGGTCTATTATACCATTTATCACCTGGTTTTTGAATTGGAAACTTGTGTCATGCGCAAAACCGTTTCGAATTCTGAAGTTTTCAAGTTGGCGGATTTTAGCTAAGACAATTTTTTCAGATATATCACCTTTACTGGTAGCGATAAGAGGAGTATCGGACAGACTTGCATCTGTTGCATCCATCTGTATTTCTTTGACGCGCTCTGTGTTTACGACAACATGGTATTTTTTTCGGAGTTTTCTGAGGAGTTCTAAGGTCAACTGCCCCTCTTTTTCTTTCCAGACAACTTTCTGTAATGCCGTTTTAACGGTGGCGAAATCTTCACGATTTCCCTCTATCTTATCTTGAAGCCGCAGGACGATAAAATCACTCTTCCAGGGAACCGGTTCACTCATCATTCCTTTTTGAAGTGTTGCCAGAATCGGGTTCCAGCCTGGGTTGATGGCAAGGGGGCGGTACCACTCTGTGCGCTGGGAGTAGTAGTTATCTTCCCGTCCGAAATTCTTCTCAAAGTCCTGGTTGAGTTCTGGATCATTTTTAAATTTATCCACAAATTTTTGGGCGATATCCTTTTTTTTGAAGAAAAAGATATTGAGTTGGTAGCGTGGTGCGTAAGTTGTCAGGTACTTCTGCCAGAGATCGTCGTCACTGATCCTGATTTTTTTATCTATCTCCTCAGCCTTGAGCATCATCAGGCTTCTGGTTTTGAGAAAGGTGATTACCTTTTTGCGATAGACGGGAGATTCAAAGAGATTCATTCTTTCCGCTTCATCAAAGAGGAGCATCCAGTTAATAAATTCCTGTGGGTCATCCGGGACTTTCATGTCTGGTTCCTGCCAGTTTTGCCACCAGACCTTGAAGTCTTCGGTAGTGTACTTTGTGTTACCTATGGTGACCAGAGTATCAGGACCCCATGGTAACCAACCGCCCTGAGCAGGAAGACTGCTGAGCAAGACGAGGATAAGGGTATATAGGGCAAATGTCGTTATTTTGTGCATGATGTCAATCCTTTAGAAAGCCAATCGGTTATAGTTTCCTGGGACATGCGGTGTGCAAGTCCGGCGATAGTTGTGATCCTGCCAAGATGCATGATTTTTTGGTAATCGTCACCTCTACGGCGGTGATACGTTGTCCAGAGGAGTTCTCCCGATTTTCCATCGTAGAGGAGAAGAACCAGGGTGATTTCTGGATTGGAGAAGTCTCCACTCGATTTTGTTGTCATTTTTTGGACGATTCCACCGATGTAGAGATCAGTATTAAGTCGTCCCCCCATCATTTCCAATTGCTCACGAGTAGGAAGCTCGTTAGGGTAGATGAGAAGTTGCCGATAGATCTCAAGGACATTGCCTTCCTGGACTACCTGGAATTTGCCAGTGTTGACTAGTTCTGACAAAAATATTGTACTGAGTATGGTCTCTCCCTGGGCATAGGAACTTTCGTTGAGGAAGGGGAGTACTGCAATTTTACAGATTTCCCGGTCGGGGAGGGGCTTTAATTTTTGAACCACCGGTACATGTCTACCACAGGCAGATATTCCCATAAGGAGACAAAAAAAGATAGGAATAAGTTGTCTCACGGACTAAAAATCCTCCAGCCATTCAGTCTCAATACTGGTCTCTTTCTTTTTGTTCGCATCGTCTTTTTTGCCAAAGAGATCAGGGATCTTCTGTTGGTATTGGTTCCCTAGTATATCCCTTGCCGAAACGATACATAGAATTTTCTGGTCTGTTGTCGTTTTGTCAGGGAGGTCAAAGTTTATTGGAAGACTTGTCCCTTGGACAAGTTTCAGGAGCCTGCCGTCTTCTGCGATAAATTTTGCAAACCAGTAGGCTAGGGGGGTATCTGTCGCACAGGCAAGATCCACGTTCACTGTATCTTCTGTGGAAGTGAATTCAACGGATATTTCGGGGGGCTTCGGCATGAAATTGATAGTTGTCTCAGCGGATGATTCACGCTGGGCTCTGTCCCACACCTTGAAACGGATCAGGTATTTACCAGGAGCGGCCACATTCCCAAGGGATGTTTTTCCTTTCCAGGTCAAGCTGCGGGGAATGGTGTGCGGGGCCCCCATGAGGACGACGACTTTGTCCTTTTCATCTATAACAGAAATTTCCCAACGAACAATAGGCTCAGGATCGGTAAGTTTGGGGATAATTTTGAGCTTATCACTGAAAAAAAGTTCCCCGTCAAGTTCTGTTGCGATGAGGATTAATTTGGCGCCAGGGGCGTGGTCATCAACACCATAGGAACCTATGATGCCTCTGCGGGTAGCTCCAGAGGGCCAGCGGGCGATGAGAAAGACAGGATGTTCCCCAGCTTGTTTTTGTGCCGTCCATGTTACCGTCAGGTAATATCCTTCTGGATCTTGAATTAGAGGGTGTTCGGTGCCTCTGTCTGAGACGAAGAGTTTCGGTTGAATCCCATTCTCATCTAGGGTTTTATGCATCTTAAGTTTACAGGAAACTTCTTCACCAGGTTTAAGGAAGTTGGGTTGGAGATAAACCGTGGCAATATCTAGGGTGGATAGGGATTGGTTTTGAGATGTGGTTACATTGGGAAGGGTAGCAAACATGTCGCTAAAGAATGGGTCATAAATATCATCCAATGTCTTGGGATCGTGGATGCCCAGAAGACTTGTCATATCGGCGTAGCCAATATTTTCAGTTTTTGCCCATATTATTCTGGAATCGGAGGTTCTACTTAGCTGGAGATTGAGGCTGAGTCCGGGGGCATCTTGGTCGTCGAGTTGGCAGATGGTGCCGAGCAGAGTAAGGTCGGCACCAAGTTCCTTATGAATAAGAGAGTTTTGGTAACTTGTGAGTTTCCCCAGCTGTCGTATTCGATTGCGAACAAGAAAACTCATAATATCTTTCTCTGGAAGAAGAGTTTTTCCAAGTTTTTCAAGCTCCTGATAGACTCGCTCTGAAAAGGGGGTGTTGATTCCATTGGGGTCATGCGTCAGATCCAGCAGGGGGAAAAAGGCTATTGTCTGGGCTGCTGTTACGGTGATGGAAGAAAATAAAACAAACAGCAGAGTAGAGTATGCGCTAAGAATAATGGCACCACGAGATACTTTCAGCCTGTGGTGTTTTTGTCCGGGCAGCGTATGGCTCACTCTGTTCCCTTGGGAATGGTTGCAAGCATCTTATTGAGTAATTCAATGGTGATCTGGAAGGCATCCATGGGATCAAGGCCAAAGAGCCGATCTGAGATCGAGTAACCGTTCAGGGTGTCACTGGTTCGCCAGAGAATGAGGGCAGACTCTCCGTCGATGAGCTGAAGGGTAAAGGACATCTCGGGGTAAGTGAAAGAACCCTGACGGTTCTCGCCGATATTATTTATGGTACCAGTGATAAAACTCTGAACATTCAGTCGCTGGGCAAGGCGTTTGACCAGGGGGGCATCAAGGGGAGTTGTCGCATCTATGCCCATTTCACGCAAGGCACTGTCAACGATTCCTTTATCGACCACATCAAAAATTCCCTTGGCCATGATTTGGGTTGTGGTGATGTCACGAACCCGTCCGGCGGCAAAATCATCCTGGGTGTTGTTTTCAAAAGGAAGGATAGCAACTTTGGTAATAAAACTAAGATCTACCCCCTCTCGTAAAAAGGTTTGAGTGGTGGTAGCTTTTCCTCCGCAACCGGTAGCTGCGAATAGGGTAATAGTGAGGAGTATCAGAATACTAAATTTTTTCATAATCTAA
>CAYWMZ010000148.1:0-5916 GCA_964459485.1 uncultured Desulfocapsa sp.
GTTGGTTCTTTGGCGGTGGCAAGAATCTCTTTATCCACAGCGTTAAGCAGTACAGCGTCGGTATAGGTACCGCCGGTATCGATTCCAATGATATATTTTGACATGATTTTTCAAATATGTAAGGGCAATTTTATTGTTCAATGCTCATAGTTGATACCATTCTTTTGCAAATACTGCATCAGACAAAGAAAAAAGCTTTGAAATTTTACGAGACAAAAAGGGCAATTCTGTTATAGAAAATTTGTTGTAACGGTCTGTTAACATAATTACTTACTCTATGTAGTGGCAGAAATGGGTTGTGAGCCATGGTGAGTATGCGGCTGCTGCTGTGTAGAGAGCGTTCTCTGTAAAATAATACTATTCTCCGGGAGTTTCCTGGTGTATCTTTGGCGGGTGTTAGCGGTGTGCAGACGGCACGGGTGAGCCGGAAATATTTTTGAAAAAGTTGGGGAAAGAATGGGTTTTTTACAGATAGAAGGGAAGACATTTGTGGTGTTTGGTCTTGCCAATAAGAAATCGGTGGCAGCGGCCATTGCCAAGGTGCTGGTACAGGAAGGAGGGCGGGTGATTCATGTGGTTCGCTCAGAGGAGCGGGCAGAAGCCGCCCGTAAACTCTTTCCTGACTCCCAGGTGTTTTGCTGTGATGTTGAGGATGAGGAAAATATTATCCGGGTTCGTAAAGAGATAGGAGATTTTGTGGATGAAGGGGCTGGTGGTCGTATAGACGGTCTTGTTCACTCCATTGCCTTTGCCAACTATTCCGAAGGATTAAAGCCATTTTACGGTACCCTTAAAAAGGATTTTCTTCAGGCTTTTGATATCTCTTGCTTCTCCTTTATCTCCATCTGTAACCACTTTCGAAAACTGTTTGCCCCGGAGGCATCCGCTGTTACCATCTCCATTTCAACCACTCAGATGGCGGCGGAAAATTATGGCTATATGGCCCCCATCAAGGCGGCCCTCAACTCCTCCATCTGTTTTTTGGCAAAGTCCTTTTCCTCTTTTTCAGCGGTGCGCTTTAATGCCGTGGCTCCAAGCCTGCTCAAGACCTCGGCATCGGCCGGGATCCCCGGCTATGTTGACAGCTACCTCTTTGCGGAAAAGGCAATTTTACGGAAAAAGGCCCTGAAGACCAGAGAAGCAGCAGACCTTGCTGTCTTTCTGCTGTCCCCCCGTTCTTCGGGGATCACCGCCCAGACCATGGTGGTGGATGCCGGGATGTCAGTGAACTATTTTGATGCCGAAATAGTGCAGGGCGCTGTGGGATAAATGGATTTTTTTTAAATACTTCCAAGGAAATACCAGTAATGACAATAAAACAGATAGAGATACAGGACAGGATCATCGTGGCCCTCGATGTGGATAATCCAGAGCGTGCCAAAGAGATGGTAAGGCGTTGTGAATCCGGTACCCGTTATTTTAAGGTGGGGCTCCAACTCTTTATGGCCAGCTACTTTGAGGTGGTGGATTGGATCATTGCGCGGGGCCATAAGGTGATGCTTGATCTCAAATTTTTTGATATCCCGGAGACCGTAAAACTCGCTGTGGCCCAGCTCAACAACCGTGGTGTCTCCCTGGCCACCATCCACGGTAACGATGCAATTATCCGAGCCGCCATGGAGGCTCGGGGGGATCTGCAACTGCTGGCGGTAACGGTACTCACCAGTTTTGGGGAAGAAGATCTGCGGGCCATGGGCATGACCCAGTCTGTGGAGGATCTGGTGCTCTTTCGGGCACGGCGGGCCCTGGAACTTGGCTGTGACGGAGTGGTCTCATCCGGCCTTGAGGCGCATCGCTTACGGCAGGATCTGGGAAACAAGCTCCTTATTGTAACTCCGGGGATTCGACCTGGGGCCAATGTTCGGGATGGATCGGATGATCAAAAACGTATTATCACAGCTGGTCGGGCCATTGCAACGGGTGCCGATCATGTGGTTGTGGGACGACCCATCACCAAGGCTGGTGAGCCGTTACAGGTGATTGAGGAGATGCAGCAAGATATTCAAAACAGCATTGGGGCTTAAGAGAAGCCGAGAACATCGACTATAGGGCTCAGTTTGCCTGGTCATGGACAAAGCGGTTGGGCTGTATCATATCAACGATCCGGTGAGTCGTGAGAGAAAGTGGTTGGCTTCGGCACTGAGGTTAATAAATTCAAGGCCATAGCCCTCACCATGCCTGGAACGAGACACGGCCAGTTCTTTAAATTTAAAGTTCTTGCCGATACGGCCCTCCAGAAGAAACTCATCTCCGATGGAGAAATTTGCCCGTGAATTCATCAGGAGCCCGCCGGGGCTGATATTCTGGACAATGGCCGGGTAGTGTCTGCCGGTGGCCATATTTTTGCAATAGAGCATAAGTTCTCCATCCATAATCTGTCTGTGGGAGATACGGCGGTACCTGCGTCGCTCTTTAACAGGTGTTGAGGGTTTCTCCACGGTTTTTTGTTTCGCTGCCGGGGAGGGCGGTTCGGCACAGTATTCTTCATCCTCAATCTCTTCAAATTCTTCTTCCGAAACCTCCCAGAGGAGCACTGTATCATCTGGGATGGGAGGAGCAGGTGTTTTCTCAACACTCTTCTGTTTCTCTTTGGCTGTAGCCTCTCTCGCTTTTTTTTTCCAAAAGAGGTAGCTCAAGGCCGTTTTACGATCATTCTCCTGAATAAATACATCTTCCAGGCCGGCCATTGAGAGCATATCCAGGGTTCTGCTCTTCACTCCACAAATAATCAGATCCCCAACAGGGGCCAGTTCTTTCAGGGCACGGGCCACGGAGGCAAGGCCGGTACTGTCCACCAGCACCAGCGACGACATATCGAGGAGGACATCCAATGCACTTTTACTAAGAGAATTGTGCATGGCAGCTATAAACTCCTGAACCAGAGGGGCGTCCAGGGTGGGGCCGCTACAGGTGATGATAAAGGCACCTTGTGAAATCTCAGTTCGTATTTTCATTATCTCTCCGTTCATGAGTGATATAATAGTGCTGTGGTTGCTTATATCAACGTTTTAATAATTTATTTAAAACAGGCATCTGAATTGCAGTTCTTTTTCTGGAATATTTCCATTCACAATGGGCCTGACTTGGGAAACAAATTATTCGTCAGGCAACAATCTGAAACGAGGATAGAATTATGAATATTGGAAAAGTACAGTTATCACCAGCAGGTAAAGGATTTGTTCTTGCAACTACAACCGATGGCCTTCCCAGTATGAGGCGTTTGGTTGAGGCATACAGAGGTCAGGATAGGAAAAAATATATCAAACTTGATGGGAAGATCACCCTTCTTTTGCCCAGTCATCTGTTTATGTCCGCAAACTAGGTAGTCGCTTTGTGGCAACGATGATTCCAGATGATGGGGTTGAGAGCATAAGTGATTACGATTGTGTAGTGTCGCTGCTGCCTGACGAAGGCTCTTTTCGGGCAGCAGGAAGCAGTAGTGAGAAAGTGGTTCCCCCGTCAGAATTGTTTTTAGCCCAGAGTTGTCCTGAATGTGCCTCTATTATTCGCTTGCTGATGGCAAGGCCCAGCCCAGTTCCTCCTGCCCCCGTCTTTGTACGGCTGCTCTGGGTAAATTTTTTGAAGATTGTTTCTATTTCATCCTCCGGAATCCCCACCCCCCGATCCCTTACCTTAAGTTTTATATAGGATTTGCCATGAAGGTTGGTCTCCTGAATGTCCAGGGAGATGCTGCCGCCCTCATCACTGAATTTAATGGCATTATCAAAAAGGTTATGGAGTACCTGAATGATTTTTTGGCGGTCAAACTGTGCCACCTTGGATCCTTGCTCTTCAAAGGAGACGGTGAGGTGCTTTTCCACGATTTTATTCTGGCTCTCGGCGATTACGACGGCGACACTGAGATTGAGATCATAGGATTGAATATCATAGTGGGGCTGACCGATTTCCAGTCTGGTCAACTCCAGGAGATCAATTACCAGGGTGAGGAGGCGTTTGCCGCTTTCGTCAATGAGGGAGAAATATTCTCTGAGCTGTTCTCGCGGAACCTTCTGGTAGCGCTTCTGACCAAAACTGGCAAAGCCCAGAATGGCATGGAGGGGGGTACGCATTTCGTGGGACATGTTGGCAAGAAATTCGGATTTGGCTGAGCTTGCTGCCTCGGCCTTCTCCTTAGCCTTTTTCAATTTCTGTTCCACAACTTTAATGGTGCTGAGGTTGGAGATAAAGGCCGCAAATTCAATATGCTTTCCATGGCTGTCGGTCACCGGGCTACAATTGACCAGGACAGGAACTGTCCTCCTGCCGTCCCCGGTTGGAAACTGCATCTCAAACTGCCTGTGCCTCTTCTGCTCCTCAGGCGTATTGCTGCCTAAAAAGAGTTCTTTATTCGCATCATTGAGCAGCTCAAGGATAGTGAGCGGTAACTCTTGTTTCCGGCTAAATCCCAACATTTCCAAAAAGGCCCTGTTGCAGTCAATGGTGCTAAGATCTTGATCCAGACGAATAAAACCTTCCTGTGACGACTCTATGGTTTCTTGGTATTTGGCATCACTGAGGAGGCGTCTGTGCTCGGCATTCTGCCGCTCCTCCATCTCAAGGTACAGGCGTTCCTGTGCCTTCTTGTGTGCAGCTATCTCATGCTCAAGGAGAAAGAGGTTGATCAGGGCTTCCCAGTAGACTCGGTTCCACAGTTTTGCCTGACCAAGGTTGTAAACAAGAGAGACCAAGGAGAGGATGGCCACAACCCCGATATTCTGATCCCACATGAGCGTACACACTATGATGACAGGGGTGAATAGCAGGATCAGATACCACTGGTTGAGGCGTAACCAGGTGCTGTAACTGGCAATGGAGCCCCCTGCAATTCCGGCGATCATATAGAGGATAATGACATTGCCCCAGATATCGGTGTAGTAGTAGAGGGAGCATGCACCGGTAAGGCCCCAGCAGAACCCTTGCAGAAGATTGGAAAGAAAATAGGATCCTTGCCAACGGCTATTGGTCAGGGGGGCAATAGATCGTATCCTTGAAGCGGCATGGAGTCGTACCAGGCTGGCAAGGATTATCGTGGTGCCAATGCCGGTAAACAGCGGAAGATGATTGGGAGAGAAGGATGTTGCTATGCCCGCAATGATATAGAGGAAGGGGATAATGAATATTCCGGAGTAGCCGCAGGAGATGAGGTGAAGGTCTGCCTGGGAGTTAATCTGCCGGATCTGCTCTATGTTGAACGTGGCATCATCCACTGTGTAAAAACGTTGAAAATCATCATGTCGAATCATTGTGAGATGCTATTCCTGACCATTTGGTGTGGTATTGGTTGTGGTATTGGTTGTGGTTTCAGTAGGTTGCGTGGTCATTGTTCAGTATACTTCAAACCGCCTTGAAGGTGAAATACTATTTCCTGGCAGAATCTCCAGTCATTTGAGCAGGGTCCTGTTGGGTCTTGCAGATTTTAGATGTACCCTGTGGGCCCTTTCGAGCTCTTTCTCTTTTGCTGAATGCCAGAATATCCGGAAGCAGCTGCTTGTTAATCTCCCCCCTGTGGTTGGTGAGCAGGGTAGGCCTGAAGTAGTGGCGATACTGCTCTTTGACCACGAATTTGGGAACATATGTACTCTCAAAGGCCTCCGTCGTGCTGACGTGGCTTACCCTGGCCTGTTTGCCATAGCGAATGGATTGGAATGGGTGGCTGTTGCCCAGACAGAGAACAGCATTGCTGGCAAGGGCATAGAACATCTTTTCAAAATTGAGGCTGTTTTTATATCTGCGCTGGAAATGAAATCCATGGAGAATAATCTCTCTGCGCCGCTTTCTGAGATGCTGGGCGTTACGAATAAAGTCGACTACCTCGTGCAGGGGGCTGTGCGGTTCCATACAGAGGGTGGTTCCATCGAGGTGGCGGAGGCTGGTACCTGGGAAAAAGGCCTCCTTTTCCAGGCATTCGAGAAAGTA
>CAYWMZ010000149.1:0-5901 GCA_964459485.1 uncultured Desulfocapsa sp.
TGCAGCCCCCAGAAGATCATCCATGTTGCGGCCCTGGAGCCACACCTCAATTTCAGCTCCGGAAGGCCCGGCCTGCATTCCCACAAAGCTGAGGCTTTTCACCCCGGGGATTGCTCCTACTTCCTTCTCCCAGGCGATCATCAGATCGTTTGAATGTATGCCCCGTTTTTCCGAAGGAAGCAGGATAATCTGGATGGACCCCATATGGGGCCCGGTAGCCCCCATATTCCCTGATAAAACCTGTCCCACCAGCATCAAACGCTGCCGCACCAGTGGTTCACCGCTTATTGTGGTTGTCCGTGCAGCCACCCGGTCAAAGGCGGCTTCTATCTGTTTCAGGGCAGCACTGGTGACATCGGGAGGTGTTCCCTCCGGAAATTCTACTGTTGAGGTGATCACAAAGCCGTCAAGTTTTGGAAAGACCTGGAACTTCACCAGGCCCCCCTTCACCAGGCCTACGCTGAGCATCAAGACGGTTATAGCCACAGCCAGTGAAACATAGCGCCAGTTCAGAACCCTGGCGATAAAAGGAACGTAACGGTGTTCAATAAAATTCTCAAGTCCATGACTCACTGCCAACCGTCCCCGTGCCAGCAACGCAAACGGGCCCCAAAGTTTTTTGGGTTTGTTTAGATCTGGTAAATGGCTCAGATGGGCAGGTAATAAGAAGAGGGATTCGATAAGTGAAATCACCAGGCAGGAAATGACCACAGTGGGCAGTATGGCCACGAACTTCCCCATGGTTCCCCCCACATAGGAGAGGGGGATAAAGGCCACTATGGTGGTGGTCACTGCGGCCAGAACTGGCATTGCCACCTCCGCCACCCCGTTCACTGCGGCGTCAATAGGAGATTCACCCTGTTTTCTATGGACGTAAATAGCCTCTCCTACCACGATGGCATCGTCCACCACTATCCCCAGCACCATAATCAGGCCGAACAGGGAAATCATATTGATGGTGGCATTAATGGACCAGAGGATAAACATGGCCCCGGCAATGGATATGGGGATACCCAGACCCGCCCAGAAGGAGAGTCGTAAATCGAGGAACAACCACAGCATAAAGAAGACTAGGCAGAGCCCAATGGCTCCGTTTCTGGTGAGTAGATTAATTCGAGCTCTCAGGGAATCGGTGGTATCATAAAACACCGATATATGGACTCCTGGTGGCAGCACCTTCTCCTTTTCAATCACAAAGGCCTGGACCGCATTGGAGATCTTGATAGCATCCTCCTCTTCGGTCTTGGCGATCTGCACAAACATGGCCGGCTGTTTGTCGATGGTGGCATAGACCGGATCTTCTGTAAAGTCATCATGGATTGTGGCGATACGATCCAAGGTGATGATTTCTCCCCCGGGTCGTGCCAGTATCACGATCTTGGCCAGCTCTTTACCCGTGTATTTGCGACCCACGGTGCGTATTCGGATATCCTCTCCCACTGTGCGCAGGGTACCGCCCGCCAGGTTAATGCTGGATTTGCGGATGGCAAGCGCCACCTGATCAAAGCTCAAACCGTAGCTGCGCAGCTTTTCTTCCGAGATTTCAATCCCGATCTCATACTGCCGGGTACCATAGGCTTCAACCTGGGAGATCAGGGGGATCAGCTTCACCTCATCCTTGATCTGCTCTCCCCACTGTTTGAGCTGTTTTTCGCTGAGATCTCCAGAGAGGGAGAGCAGCATCACTACCTGCTTCTTTACGATCTCCCGGATAATGGGTTTCTCGGCATCCAGTGGCAGAGTGGAGATGGCGTTGACCCGGGATCGTACTAGATCCAGTACCTCTGCAGTATCATAGCCGTCCTTGACGTCAATGATGACCGTCGCCAGATTCTCCTTGGATTTGGTGGTATAATGTTCAATGCCCTCGATGGCCTCCAGGGCCTCTTCAATCTTCTGATTAATGCCTTCTTCCACCTCTTCCGGATCGGCACCCGGATAGGGGACGGTGATCACGATCTTATCAATGGAAAATTCGGGGAAACTCTCCCGCACCATCATCTTGGTGGCAAGAAATCCGGCAAAAAAGATAAGGAGCAGCAGGATATTGGCAAATACCGTATTCCTGGCAAAGGAGGCGAGCAGCTTATGCATCAGGGCTTCACCTCAGTCTGGGTGGCTGATGAGTCTCCCTCTTTAATCACCTCCACCAGACTCCGTTCCAGAGGATTTACAAGGCGGGTGGTAATCACCATATCGCCCTCCTCCAAACCCTTGCTGATATAGGCCTTATTATTCTGAACCCGTGCCACCTGAACGGCCACAGTTTCAAGACGTTTTTTGCGGATCACATAGACCGTGTTCTCAAAATTCACGGCCCAGCGTGGCAGTTCCACCACCTGATGCATGGTGCCTCCCGGGATATCCACCCGGCAGAACATCCCGGCAACCAGGGGCATGGGCCTGTTTTGTCCTGCAAACTGTTTGGAATCTACCCGCAGAACCACCTTCACCGTCCGGGTCTTCTTGTCAAAGAGACTGACCCGATTCAGGGTGGCCATGGCCCGGTTGCTGGCATCTTCTGTCCACACCACTTCGGACTGCACCGGTTTTACGTTACAAAACCACGCCTCCGGGAGGTCAACATCATGCTTATTTTCAGCAAACTGCAGCCACTGAAAGGCGTCCCTACTATCCAGCGGCACCTCAAGCTCAAGGAGTGAATCATCGGCAAGGCCAAGGACTATCTTTCCAGGGGCCACATACTGGCCCTTTTCGATATTTTTGGAGGTGATCCTGCATGTAAAGGGGGCAAAAACCTTACAGCGCTCCAGTTTGATCTTGGCCCGAACCATGGCCTGCTGCACCTGGGCGTATCTATCGGCTGAGTTGTTTGCGGCCTGCTCTGCCTTTTCCACTCCGGCCCTGGTTCCCACCTTGTTCTGTTCGTAGAGGGTGCGAACTCGCTGGAGTTCCTTGGCGGTGAGCTCTCTATCCCGTTCGAGGATGGCAAGCCGGGTCTTACTGGACTCATAGTCACTACGATAATCACGGTCATCTATGGCAAAGAGAAGTTCTCCCTTACTGATCACCTCACCGGTCTGTAACCTTGGATGCACAGCCACCACTGATCCCGCAACCTCTGCTGCTATCTCCACCATACGAATGGAACGCAGCTCGCCATGGGCCTCAATACGCACCGCAACATCCTGAAAAACGGCGGGCATGGCCTCCACTTGCAGGGGACGCTCCACATGTTTTGCCTGGGAGGGCGGCTTTTTCCTGTCCTTTAAGAAGCGAAAGCCGCCGAATCCGACCAGGAGGATAAGGAGACAGGCCACAACTCGAATAATTACGGTTGTCCGCATACTGTCTTTTTGTTGTTCATTCATCATATTCACTCGTTATTAACAAGAACCTGTTCCACTCGTTCCAATACTTCGCACCACTTCTGTGCCGTCTCGGGCCCCACTTTTTCCACCAGATCCAGAAATGCTGCTAGCACTGCCGCCTCCATAGTAGTCGCCTGAAGTGCTGCCTGCTCCGAAAGTCGTACCACCACCTTCCTTCGATCTTTGGTACTGCGTTCACGATGGAGAAGCCCCTTGTCCACCAGGCGATCCACCATGGCAGATGCCGACGGCGGGGAGACCTGCAACTCAGCTGCAAGGTTGGAGATAGTGCTTTCTCCACAGCTCTGCAAGGTCATAAGTACCTGTACCTGTGCCATGGAAAGCTCTTCCCCCTGACAACTGGCATGTCCATCGTGAAGACTGGACTGGATGGAAAAGATATGGTCTTTCAGTCTGCGTCCGGCCCTGGCAATATAGCGGGCCTGCTCAAGTGTTTTTTTATTTACCATGACAATCTCTTAACATTTACGAAGCCCTGTGGGAAGTTTTTAATTAGGATGGCTAAACACTAGCCACACTAATTAAATCTTGTTAAGAAAGTTATTTCCGAGAAAACACTGGAAAAGAGGGGGAAATTTAGATAAATTAAGGTGTAAAAGAGGCAGGAAAAGAAAAAAGAGAACAACTCTGTATCCCCCCTTTCATAAAAGCATGCTATGAGCTTTTTTCTGTTCTTCTCTCCTGCGTCGTCTCGGTGGCTACAGTACTTAGAACCCTAAGCCTTGCTTCGGAGGTATGATGACAAATCTTGCCAAAAACAGGGGGCGCAGTATTGCTGATTTTTTAGCTTTAAAGCGATCCACCTTTGGTATTCTGGTCATGGTTGCCCTTGTTCTTTTGGGTGAGCGCATGGCGGAGCGGTTTCTGCCCATTTACTTGCTGGCATTGGGTGGTGGGGCAATAACCGTTGGGCTGTTAAATGGCCTGGATAATTTTCTTTCTGCTGTATACGCCTTCCTTGGCGGCTACCTTACGGATCGGTTTGGTACGAAACGAGCCCTGCTCTACTTTAACTTTGCCGCCATGTTTGGCTTCTGTATTGTGATTCTGATTCCTGCCTGGCAGGCGGTAATTGTGGGAGCGGTGTTTTTCCTCTCCTGGAGTGCTATCTCCCTGCCTGCCACCATGAAACTGGTGACCGAAGTTCTGCCCGTGGAAAAACGAACCATGGGTGTTTCCATGCTGGCCATGGTGCGTCGTATTCCCATGGCTCTTGGGCCGCTCCTCGGAGGAGTCTGCATTGGCCTGTGGGGCGAACGGGACGGAGTCCGGGCAGCCTTTGTGGTGGCCCTGTTTTTGGCAATCTGTGCTACCGTAATCCAGCAACGCTTTATTGACGACACGCCATCAACTGCCTCAAAAGAACGGGACAGGCTGGCGGCTGAGAAGAATCCTCTTAAGCTTTTGCATTATATGGGGCCGGATCTTAAGCGTCTTCTGGTGTCGGATATCCTTATTCGCTACTGTGAACAGATCCCTTACGCCTTTGTGGTGATCTGGTGCATGAAGACTATTGCAGAGCCGGTCACTGCCTTGCAGTTTGGGGTATTGACCAGCATCGAGATGCTCACTGCCCTGCTGGTATATATTCCGGTGGCTTATATGGCGGATCGGGGTGGCAAAAAGATCTTTGTCCTGATCACCTTTATCTTCTTCACCTTTTTTCCACTGGCCCTGCTATATAGCCAATCTTTTACCGTGCTGGTTCCTGCCTTTATTCTGCGGGGATTGAAAGAATTTGGAGAACCCACCAGAAAGGGACTGATCATGGACCTGGCCCCTGAAGAACGCAAGGCCGCAGTCTTTGGCCTCTACTACATGCTACGTGATATGGTGGTGGCCGTGGCTGCGGTTGGTGGTGCCTTTTTGTGGGTGATCAGTCCTGCTACCAATTTTCTCACCGCCTTTGTCTTTGGTGTGGTGGGTACCATTGGTTATGCCATCTGGGGGCGGGATGTGAAGGGGAGTTAGGAAGTTACCCACCCGGCTGCGGAAAGTCTTCCCGACACCTTTTGCTGCGAAGCTGAGGACTTTATCCACCAGCATGCGGTTTTGGTTGCAATGCAGATCGAGCTAGAAGGTTGCCCGTTCCAGAATAACGGTGAGCATCATAACAGAACAGAACAGAACAGAGGAGCAGGAGCTACATTACAGGGCCGCCGTTTTGGAAAACATTAGAGATGGTCATGGCAACAAGGTGTCCTGTAGTTCAGGATGGATAAGATGGGCCATAATGGTCAAGGTGTCGGCAAAGGTGGCAGGAGACGGGCTGCAGGCAATATCCGGGCTGATTACATATACCCGGTCATTACGGACAGCCGAGATGACCGGAATCTTCATCCACTTCTCTTTTTCCTGAGAGGCCACCCCGCTTTCACTGCCCATCATGGCGATAATGATTGCTTCCGGATCGGCAGCGATCACCTTTTCATAATTTGTGATGCCATTTTTTTGGGAGGCGGCAATATTGCTGCCTCCGGCAAGGACGATAAAGTCATTGGTGAAAGAACTTGCAACAGACGAAAACAGTGGTTCGGCACCCACCTGT
>CAYWMZ010000150.1:0-5891 GCA_964459485.1 uncultured Desulfocapsa sp.
AGAGCGACATGTGGGCTCCCGAAAGAATCGATAGGCCCACCACATCCACATCCTACTGGATGGCAGTGGCTGCAATCTCGGCAGCACTCCTGCGGATGCCGGTGTATATCACTTCTAAGCCTTCGTCACGCAGGGCCCGGGCGATAAATTTGGCACCGCGGTCGTGGCCGTCAAGACCTGGTTTGCCGATAAGTACCCGGTAGGGTGTTTTGGGTGTTGTCATAATTATGCCACCTCAGCGGAAGACTTTTTTGCAGAGCTTGCCAAGGGCTCCCAGGTTTTCACAGACATGGATTCCATTGTCCCGCATTGCGGCAACCTTGGCTGCAGCCGTACCCTTGCCACCACTGACAATGGCACCTGCATGGCCCATGCGACGGCCTGGAGGTGCGGTGAGCCCTGCGATAAAGCCCACCACCGGTTTTGTCATATTGGCAGAAATCCAGGCAGCGGCCTCTTCTTCGGCATTGCCGCCAATTTCACCCACCATGACCACGGCTTTGGTATCCGGATCATTTTCAAATGCCAGGAGACAGTCAATAAAGTTGGTACCGTTAATGGGATCGCCACCAATGCCCAGACAGGTGGTCTGGCCCAAGCCCTGTTCCGTGAGTTGATGCACTACTTCGTAGGTAAGGGTGCCGGAGCGGGACACCACTCCCACCGGGCCACCGGGTGTGTGAATGGGGCCTGGCATAATGCCGATCTTACATTCGCCGGGGGTGATGATTCCGGGACAATTGGGGCCAATCAGTCGGCTGCTGCAACCCTTCATAGCATTCTTGACTCGCAGCATATCGAGCACTGGAATGCCTTCGGTGATACAGACCACCAGTTCGATACCCGCATCCACCGCCTCAAGGATGGCCTCTGCGGCAAAGGGCGGTGGCACGACGATCATGGAGGCGTTGGCGCAGGTATTGCTGCGGGCCTCTGCCACACTGTTAAAGACCGGAACGCCGTCCACGTCCTGGCCGCCTTTTCCGGGAGTCACCCCGGCCACGATATTGGTACCGTAGTCACGGCATTGAGCAGTGTGGAACAGCCCCTCCTTCCCGGTGATTCCCTGCACCAGAACTCTGGTATCCTTATTTATAAAAATAGCCATAATTTATTCCTCTGGGCTGAGTCCGGCGGGTTGGGTGAGTTGCAATGGGTCTGCGCTGGTGGCAGTGTCTGTTTCTACAGGAGTTTCTGTCTGGGGCCTGTTGCTCAGGTAGGATCGGGCGTCTCTGCATAGATCCGTGGCTATACCATCCACCCCTGCGGTGAAGTAGAAGAATTCCAGTTCTTCCTCAAAGCTGTTAGCAAAGGAGAGTTGTCTGTGGCTCTCCCCTGTGACATCGTGGGTAAAGATCATGGTGCCCAGCTGTTGGGCATTCTTCACAAAGTTTGGCAGAAGCAGATTACCATCTGCATCGGCCAGCATCTGTCTGGGCAAGCCAATGGCGGTCACCGTTGCACTGAGGGCCCGGAGACCTGATTTACTGAACATCCAGTCATAGTTATAGCTTGTCCACTCTCCCCACTCCTCGACCATGGTCTCCCGGCCTTCGTTGGATTCTATGAGTTGAACGAGGCCCACGGTCACTCCCATCTGTGGGGCAAGCTCCTTGCGGATACGGCCAAGTTCCACGGCATCGTAGGAGAGGATATCCGTATCTCCAATGGAACCTGCCTGTTGCAATACCTTGAGCACTGCCACACTGATGTCCTTGTGTTCTTTCCGGTGCAGCCAGGGCTGACGCAGTTCGATGGCGATGCGACTCTTTTTTCCCAGACTCTTGTTGAGGGTACTGATAAGGGCGATCTCTTCTCCCAGGGTGTGAATCCGTAACGGAGGGAGTTCCTTCTGGCGTTGCAGGTCTGGGTTTCGGAGGCTGAGCTGTTTTATCTCAGCCAGGCTAAAATCAAATGCATAAAATTGCCCATCCTCCCGCTTGCGTTCCGGGAATATTTCAGCAACATTGGTATTGGTGGTGATCTCCGGGGAGCTGAGGACAAGAACCTCCTGGTCGGCGCTCAGTACCACGTCAAGTTTAATGATGTCAGCCCCCATGCTTACGGCCAGGGCTATGGCAGGCAGGCTGTTTTTGGTGATATATCCCGAGGCCCCACCCTGGGCGATTACCAGTTTTGCCGTGGCAGTGAGGGGCGTAAAGCTGAGAAGCAGCAGGGCACAAAAGGCTGTGAGTCGCTTGATAAAGAGAGAATTTCGCATAGTTCTATATGGCTGCCAGCAGAGTGGCTGCGTGTTCGAGGTTAGTTGCATTTTTGAGGGTCAGGCCTGAATCGGCAAGGATTTTGCGTCCCTGTTCCATATTGGTGCCCTCCATACGGACCACCACCGGGAGTTTCAGACCCACTTTTCGGGCGGCGTTGACCACCCCTTCAGCCAGGACATCACAGCGGAGGATACCGCCGAATATATTGATGAATATTCCCCGAACATTGGGGTCGCTAAGGAGTATCCGAAAACCATTTTCCACCATCTCGGCACTGGCCCCGCCCCCCACGTCAAGGAAGTTGGCAGGTTCCACCCCTGCCTGTTTAATCAGATCCATGGTGGCCATGGCCAACCCTGCACCATTCACCATGCTGCCGATGGTGCCATCCAGCCGGATATAGTTCAGGCCATAGCTGGCGGCAGCAGCTTCCAGTGGATCCTCTTCGTCTGTGTCGTGCATGGCAAGAATATCCTTGTGGCGAAAGAGGCTGTTACTGTCAATATCCACCTTGGCATCAAGGGCAACAACCGTATCTTCATTGGTGACAACGAGAGGGTTAATCTCCACCATGGAACAGTCATATGTTAGAAACAGGGAGAAGAGTTTCTTAAGTGTTGTGTCAAAGGATTTGGCAACGGAGGCCTTGAGTGCAAGGCCTGTGATGAGGGCACGAACTTGATAGCCCTGAAGACCAAGGAGGGGATTTACCGGAATCTTTATAATACGCTCCGGTGTCTCATTGGCCACGGTCTCAATATCCATGCCGCCATCCTGGCTGGCGATGATCAATACACAGGCCCGGTCACGGTCAATGAGCAGGGACAGGTAGAGCTCGCGTGCAATATCAAGTCCCTGTTCCAGGAGCAGCTTCTTGACTTCAGTACCTTCCGGCCCGGTCTGTTTGGTGACAAGCTGCATACCAAGGATTTTGTTGGCAGCGGCACGGGCCTCTTCTGTGGTCTTGGCAAGGACAACTCCTCCGCCTTTGCCTCGGCCTCCGGCCAGGATCTGGGCCTTTATGGCCAGGGGCAGAGACATCTTGGCGATGGTGGCATCAATGTCTTGTCGGTCACTGCATATCCTGCCGCTGGGAACGGGTATGCCGGCGTTGGAAAACAGCTCTTTTGCCTGATATTCATGGATTTTCATGATGTGCGTGTCTCACGTAAAGGGGTGAAGAGTTAGTACCTGCCTAGCGTTTTGGGTAGCCCATAGTTTCCAGAGCCCCGGTGATCTCATCAAGGCTGCTGGGATCGTCAATGGTTGAGGGCATATTGTACTTCTTGCCATTGGCTATGGAGCGCATGGTGCCCCGCAGGATCTTGCCGGATCGGGTTTTGGGCAGCCGTTCTACCATGGAGGTCTCACGCAGACAGGCGATGGGGCCGATCTCTTCACGAACCATGCGAACCAGATCAGATTTGATCTCTTCGGTATCCCGTTCCACACCTTCTTTTAATACAAAGAGCCCAAGGGGCAGTTGTCCTTTCAACTGGTCATCGGTTCCGATAACTGCACACTCTGCAACATCCGGGTGGGTGGCAATAACCTCTTCCATGGCCCCGGTGGAGAGACGGTGCCCTGCAATGTTGATAACATCGTCCATGCGACCCATGACAAATACATAACCATCCTTATCGATATAGCCACCATCGCTGGTTTCGTAGTATCCGGGAAAGGTGGCCATATAGGATGAGACAAAGCGTTTTTCGTTGCGCCACAGGGCGGCAAGGGTACCCGGAGGCAGAGGCAGCTTGATCACGATATTGCCCTCTGTTCCGGCGGGCAGCTCTTCACCCGCATCATTGAGGATACGCACATCATAGCCGGGGACAGGCAGGGTGGGTGATCCAGCCTTGACCTCCATCTCTTCAATGCCACGGCAGTTGCCCACAATGGCCCAGCCTGTCTCTGTCTGCCACCAGTGATCAATTACGGGGACCTTGAGCAGGGCTGAGGCCCAGTGGTAGGTGTCAGGGTCGAGACGTTCGCCAGCAAGATAGAGTGCCTCGAAAGAACTCATATCATACTGGGCCAGCAGTGCCCCCTTGGGATCCATTTTTTTAATGGCCCGAAATGCGGTGGGGGCGGTGAAGAGTACCTTCACCTTATGTTCTGAGATAACCCGCCAGAATGCTCCTGCATCAGGCGTTCCAATGGGTTTTCCCTCGTAGATTATGGTGGTGGCACCCTTTAGGAGAGGGCCGTAAATAATATAAGAGTGGCCCACCACCCAGCCCACATCAGATGCCGACCAGAATACGTCACCGGCCTCGATATTGTAGATATTTTTCATGGACCAGTGCACGGCCACGGCATGGCCGCCGTTGTCACGCATAACCCCTTTGGGCATTCCGGTGGTCCCGGAGGTGTAGAGGATGTAGAGAGGATCGGTTGCGGCCACTGGTACACATTCTGCGGGTTCGCTGGCAGCCACCAATTCTTTCCAGTCAAGATCTCTGCCTTCCTGCATCTCAGCTGTGATGACGTCACGCTGATACAGGATACATCTTTCCGGCTGGTGTTCAGACTGTTCAATGGCTCTGTCCACCAGGGGCTTGTAAGCAATGACCTTTTTTCCCTCCACGGCACCGGAGGCCGTAACCAGCACCTTGGGTTTGGCATGATCTATACGGATAGCAAGCTCACTTGCCGCAAAGCCGCCAAAAACCACGGAATGAATGGCACCGAGTCTGGCACAGGCCAGCATGGCAACGGCGGCCTCGGGGATCATGGGCATATAGATAACAACGGTGTCACCTTTTTCCACACCCTGGCTCTTTAAGGCCCCGGCAAGGAGGGCGACATCCTGCTGCAGTTTTTTATAGGAGATCTTACGAATGGTGTGAGTGACGGGAGAGTCGTAGATGATGGCAGTCTGCTCACCACGCCCGTTTTCCACATGACGGTCAACGGCGTTGTAACAGGTATTGAGTTCTGCGCCACGATACCAGCGGTAAAAAGGAGGATTTGAGCTGTCCAGTACCGTATCCCATTTCTTTGTCCAGTGGATGCCCTCGGCTGCCTCTGCCCAAAATTCTTCGGGTTGGTCGATGCTCTGTTGGAATAAGGTGTTGAATGTTCCCATGGTCTTCCTCTATTTTGAAGTTGCTGTGTGGCGTGAATAAATGGGTGAAATCAGTGTTCAGTGCTCAGTTCCTGGGAACCCTGTTCCTTGGGGTTAATTATTCCCTGCCAGATCATCTGGAACATGGTATCGGTCTGGTCAGCCAGACTCTCTTTCTGGCCCCGTTGCACCCACATGATAAAACTGCGCTGCACAAAGCCCAGCATAAAGTCGAGGAGTATTCTGGTGTCGATTTCAGGGTTTAAAATTCCCTCTTCCTGGCCCTGCCTCAGCACATCCATAAGGAGGTTGAACATCCTGCGCTGTTCAAAACTTTCATCACTCATCCAGGTCTTCATGGGCAGGGTCATAAAGATGATTTTGGCAAAATCGTCGTGGCGTTCGTAATATTCAAGTTGTAGCCAGAAGATCTTGCGGAGTTTTTCTTTAAGATCGGCCATGCCCTGGAGATGGTCAATGATGCGGTCGGTGAGCCGTCCCATCCAGATATCCACAAAGGCAAAGACCAGGTGCTCTTTGTTTCCGTAATGTTTATAGATGGTGGCAAAGCTGACACCTGCATTTTTGGCAATATC
>CAYWMZ010000151.1:0-5885 GCA_964459485.1 uncultured Desulfocapsa sp.
GCCCGGCTCTGGGGTGCCACCAATACGGTGTGCAAAACGGCCACCGGCCTCACCGCCAAAGGCCAGCAATCCACGGCCCGGGATCTGGCCACCATCTTTCGCCATGCCATGGCCGATCCGGAATTCTCCAGCAAAATGAAGACCATCAAGACCCGTACCAGCGGTGGCAAACTCCTCCGCAACCACAATAGGGCGTTGTGGCAGGTCAAGGGAGCCCTGGGTGGCAAGACCGGTTACACCAATGCCGCAAGACAGACCTATGTCGGAAAATTCAAACGTGGCAAAAATGAGATTATCGTGGCCATTATGGGCAGCGAAACCATGTGGAGCGATATCAAACGGCTGGTCAGCTATGGTTTCAAACTGGAATTTGCCGAATCGAAAACCGTTTCCCCCCACGACCAACCCATCCGACTACTGGCCGATCTTTAGGAAGTACCTGACCGTTGCAGTACCGTGACCCTCTCCACGGTGAGGGTGATTGCACCATACTCTTCCTCCACCACTCCCTGTAACATATAGCCTCCTCCCGAATGCAATACAGCCGCATAGCGTCGGTAGACTCTTGGAAAAAAAGTCGTCTCCACCAGGCCGGTCTCATCTTCAAAGGTGAGAAACTCCATAACTTCCCCCGTCTTTGTTGAGACCAGTTTTCCACTAAGTAACCAGCCGGCAAAGCGCACCCTCTTCCCCGAAAACCGTCTCAAATCACAGGCACGGGTACGCCCCCTTAACTGCTCTCCGTAGAGAAGGAGGGGATGGTTGTCACAGAGAAAACCCAGGCGGCCATACTCCTGCTGCGAAAGTTCTTCTAAAGAAAAAGGGGGCAGCTGCGGAGCTACGGGAAGCCTGGTTGCAAAGAGGGGGGTATCTTTCCTGTCCTGAGCCAGGCTGCAAAACTGGGAATATTCCCAGAACAGCTGGCCTCTCTTGTTCCGGGCACTCAGGCCATCCAGGGCCCCTGCATGGATCAATGTTCTACACTCGTCTCTATGCAGGGAAACCCGCTGCCAGAGATCAAGGGCAGAGCTGAAGTCCTTCTCCTTGCGACAGACAACTATCTTTTCCATGGCAGTGGCTGAAAGTCCTTTAATCGCCATAAGTCCAACCCGGATTGCAGATTCAGCAGGATCATTTCCGTCAGCATGCCACCTGATATTACTCCTGTTAACGCAGGGGGCCAGGATAGAAATCCCCAAGCGTTTGGCCTCGGAGACATAGGCAAAGGTGGAGTAATAGCCCCCCTGATTGGAGATCACAGCGGCCATAAAGGCTGCCGGATAATGGCACTTCAGATATGCCGCCTGAAAAGAGACCCTGGCGTAGGAGGCCGAATGGGGCTTACAGAATGAGTAGCCATCAAAGCTGAGCATCATCTGCCATAGTTGCTGCCGTATTTCAGGGAGCACTCCCCTTGCTGCGCACCCCTGGTCAAACTCCTGCTGATAATCACGGAGGCGCAGGTGTTTATCTTTTTTGGACATCACCTTGCGTAGTCCGTCTGCCCTGGCGTGGCTGAATCCAGCAAGAGCTACGGCAACCCGGGACACATCCTCCTGATAGACCATCAGCCCAAATGTTTCATCCAACACCCCGGCCAACTGCGGATGGATATGCTGCCATGCGCCTCCCCGGAGCCGCCGTATATATTCACGGACAAAATCATTGGCGGCGGGCCGAATGATGGATGATTGCAAGACCAGTTGCTCAAACTCTCCAGTTGCCGCACGCTGCTGCAAAAGGCGCATGGCAGGACTCTCTATATAGAAGCAGCCCATGGTCTTCCCTGCTGCCACCATCTGTTTTGTGGCCGGATCCTGTTCCGGCAACCAGTACTCTTCTGAAAAATCCCGTCCCTTACCATGGAGGGATGCGATACAGTCTCGTATCACACCAAGGGAGCGATTTCCAAGAAGGTCGATCTTCACCAGTCCGCCATCTTCTGCCCCATCTTTGTCCCACTGAATAATAGGTACTCCCTTGGCTGCCATCTCCACAGGGACATAGTTTCTCACAGGATCCGGGGTAATAATCACCCCGCCTGGATGAACGGACATATGACGAGGCACCCCGCACAGGGTAGAGGCCAATCCCATGATTTCGGGCCACGGTTGGGGAGGTGCATGCTGTTCTGCACCGGGCAAGCGGCTCCTGGTGCTGAACTCTTTAATATCCTGTGCTGCAACGCCAAAGGCCTTGGCCGTTTCTCTGAGAGCCATCCTGGGCTGAAAGCGGATAATGGTGGACACCATGGCCGCATGGTCGCCATAGTGTTTCAGCACCTGAGTCAAAATTGTATCCCGCTCGTCCCAGGAAAAATCAATATCAATATCCGGCGGGTCTGTGCGGCCCGGATTCAGAAACCGCTCAAAGTAGAGATTGTGCTTCAGGGGACAGATATTGGTAATTTCAAGGCAATAGGCTACAAGAGATGCGGCACCTGAGCCCCTGCCGCATATGCGTATGGGCTCTTTCCTCTTACTGGTGGCATAGACCCGGTGTACAATATCCCGCACCACCAGGAAATAGGAGGAAAAGCCCATGGAGTCAATGACCCGGAGTTCCTTCTCAAGACGCTCCACCACGGCCTCGGAGAGATCTGTCCCATAGCGAATACAGGCCCCTTTGTAGGCAGCCCTGCGCAGAGCCAGGGCAACATCCTGACCAGTACCACTCCATGGCGGCATAATAAGCCCCTGCCCCGGACCATGGAAACGGACGCACCCAAGAAGTGCCCTGCTTGCCAAGATGACCTCCGGCCACACTGCAAAGCGTTTTTCACGCACGGCGGAGGCCTCCTGGCAGGAGGATGACTGCGCCTTAGTCGCATCGTTACCCGGAAGGAGGCTGTTGTTCCGTATGGCCTCCATAAGCCGCAGCAGTGGGGCTTCCTCCACCCTGGCCATATGGACTATGGGGGCCATTATCGCTGGAACATTGTGCTCCTGCGCCCAGTTGCGAAGTGTACTGGACCGCTGGGTCGGCCTGTCTCCAAGATCCGCCGCAATCTCCACCGGATATTGGAGTAGAGACTCAAGCAGCGACAGGGAAGAGCTGATAAAGAGAAGCCCTTCACCCAAACTACCGCAGTGAGATTCCAGAGAGAATCTTTTATCACATCTTTTATGAGTGACTAAATTGCATAAATTACTATAACCAGTGGAATTGAGAACCAAGCAGATAACGCTATATTTTTCTCTCTCATTCTCTATTTCTGCTGCCACCAGAGGCTGGAGATCATACTTTTTACAGGCAGCCAGAAAGGGCCAGATCCCGACCAGACTATTTCTATCGGCAAGGACAATATCCCTGTAGCCAAGCTCTCTGGCACGTCTGCACTGCTGCTCAGGAGAGCTACAGCCCTGCATCAGCGAGTAATAACTTCGGACAAAAAGTGGCAACACGGCTCAGAGTCCAGCTCCCAATCGAATAGAGCTCTCCCCGAAACGACTACATACCAGATCCATGGCAGCCAGAATCTTCCCCTGCCGCTGCTCCCGGTGACTCTGCATGGTAAACAGGGTCTGCTGCCGGGATCTGGGCAGAAGACGATCACAGACAAGGCTGCAGCTGCGTACCCGAACCCGATGCTGCCGAGATCGTTCAAGTGCCCCCAGGGCCAGTGCTCGCAACACAAAATCATTATCACTGCCACCCTTGTGAATGGCCTGGCGTCGAAGACTTCTGCCATCGGCGTAGTGCAGGCTCAGCCACAAACGCTGTCCAAGCAGTCCACCTTGGCGTAACTGCTGTCCCACTTGCTGTACCAGGCTACCAATGGCTGCACTCAGATCTGTATGGGATATGGTCTCTTCTGCAAAGACATGCCTTACCATTAGCTGCACCTTTTTCTTCTTCCCCGGAGATACTGCTGCACCATCCCTGCCCCGGCTGATATCATGGAGGTAGCTGGCCCGTTTCTTAAAGGGAAGCATAAGTTGCCTGTGGCTGAGCCCTGCCAGTTCTCCCACACAACGCACATTAAAATCTGCCATGATCGCCATCTCGGCACGACTGATCCCCGGCAGTAGAGACAGGGGGAGAGGGGCCAAAAAGGCATCCTCCTCCCCTGGAGCCACAATATATTCTCCGTGGGGCCGCACCATGCGAGAGGCCACCTTGGCCACCAGTTTACTGGAGGCAAGACTCCATACCGGATCCAGCCCCAGGCCCTGGCGCAACTCTTTGCGCAGTCGCAGGGCAATATCCGGGGCCGGGCCAAAGAGCCTGTGGGTTCCGGTCACATCCATAAAAAGATGCCCATCCTCCAGGCCCGGCTCCACCAGAGGACTATAGTGCATGACCTGCTTCACCAGGGCCGCCATGGCTCTACGATACAACCTGGGATGCGGATCAATAATCCGGGCCCGGCCACAGAATTTACGGGCATGATGAATGGCCATACCCTTGCGTACTCCATCCTGATAGGCCTCTTCACTCATATCAAAAACCAGGGAGCACTTGGCAGGGGCAGAGGTACTAGCCACAATGAGTGGCAATCCTTGCAGAGAACTGTCACAGATACGTTCCACAGCCACTGCAAAATCGGTAATATTAAGGTGAATAATTTCCCTATCCATACTGCTCTAGCCCGTCCCCTTGTCCTGTTTCAGAATCTCCTGCAATATCCCGGCATTTGCCGGGGCCTGGGCAGACACATGGTTGTTAAAAAAGACCATCCCCCGGGAAGTTCTGCGACGCAGAGGCCTCAGATAGGTATCGTTCCAGTCCTGCAAGGCCTCTGCACCATAGGAGTAGTCAAATTTTTGCTGCATATTACCAGACTGCCAGCCCTCACGATTCCGGCCATGAAAACGGACAAAGAAGAGCTCTGGATTGGTTACAATATCAAGACAGGGAAAGAGCCCCTTCACAGGAGGGGCATCCACTGTAACCAAAGTTATGCGCCGCATTTCAAGCTCGGCAAAAACTGAATCCCTGGCCCAGGAAACATGCCTGAACTCCACGGCCAGCGGAAAGCCATGGAGACTGTCAAGGAGATGAGCCAGGTAGTAGCGATTGTTTCTACTCCAGTCAAAATCTGGCGGCAGCTGGATCAGGATGGCGGCCAGCTGTTTGTGCAGAGGGGTAATACCCTCCCGGTAGCGTTTCACCTCCTGCTGCCAGTTGCGATCCCGCTCGTGGGTGAGGCTTCTGGTGAGTTTGGCGGCAAAAAGAAAATCTTGCGGTGCCTTTGCTATCATACGGCTGATGGCCTCGGCACGAACCATCTGATACCAGGTGTAATTCAGCTCTACAATGGGAAAGGAACGGGCATAGAGTTCCAGCATTCCAGGAGTCCGGGTTCCCTGGGGATAAAATCCGCTGTCTACCCACTCGGTGTAGGAGTAACCACTGGTACCCACAAGTACCGGGCACAGAATATCACTGGGCATAGCTTCTGATCACACCTAAGACCTTGCCCTGCACCAGGATATCTGAGAAGGGATAGCAAATAGTGGCAAATTCTTTATTTTCCGGCCGCAGTTCGATGTGATCTTCCCGCAAAAAGAAGCGTTTTACGGTGGCCTCCTCTCCCTGGATAAGGACGGCCACAATCTCCCCGTTTTCGGCATACTGTCTGGGCTCACACACCACCAGATCAGCATCCAAAATACCCGCATCCCGCATGGATTCCCCCTGGATACGCAGACAGAAAAGATTACTTCCGGAAAAGAGACTGCCATCCACCAGCACCGTACCATCCCATTCCTGCTGGGCATACATGGGAAGCCCCGCTGTGATCCTGCCCACCACCGGGAGTTCCCGAACTCGACCTTTGTCTCTCTTGCGGAGTTCCGGGGACAGAATACGAATGGATCTGCTATAATGCCCCTCCCGTTCGATAACTCCCTTTTTCTCCAGTTGCCCCAGGAGCTGGGCCA
>CAYWMZ010000152.1:0-5856 GCA_964459485.1 uncultured Desulfocapsa sp.
AGGCCTTGGCATCCTGGCCCTGGGCATTCAAAAGGGCAGCAAGACCAATAGCTGCGGTAACTGAATCGGTATCAGGATTTGAGTGACCGGTAACGTAAATTGTCATTGTGTTTTCCTCCGTACACATTATTTATTGAAAAAGCCCCAATTTCGGGGATTCCTTAGCTTCTGTTAAATTGTTGGGAACAATAGTGCTTTAGCGGGTTTGAGTCAAGTGGAAAACTAAATCCTCACGGAAAAATAATGTGTGGCAAAATCGCATGTTTGATGGTGACTTTCAGACTAAGCTGCTGTATGTTGAAGTCTCTCATTTAATAGCAACCTTCCTTGAGCTGCCTTTTCCATGGATCCTTCACAAGAAAATAGACAAGAGACGTCACCAGGCACCCCAAAGACCACATTCCTTCCGGCAATCCTTGTAGTACTACTGCTTCTGGTTATTGTTGGTCTTGGCTATTTTTTCTATTCAGACTCCATCCCTGTTGGCCTTTACTCCAACGATACTCAATCCTCCAGGCCCGTCACCCAAACCAGGTCTCAGATATCAGCCTCTCAGGAACACACTCCCCAGGAGACACCAGAGGAGGTCGTCACTCCAGACCAACCCTCCCCTCTTCAAGCCCCTCCTTCTCAAGCTGAGTCTGAAGAAGCCCTTACGGTTCAAAAAGAATCACCGCCTAAAAACCAAACAGAAACCGTTACATCGCCATCTCCAGAAAGCATGGCAGGACCAGAGTTGTCCTCCGATGTTGCAGCCCTATCTTCCACTCCTGAAGAGCCCGCCGAATCTCTGTGCAAAGCACCGGAAAGACGTCTCCATAATTTTTACAGCAATCTGGACAAACAGCCCTATATGTCCCAGTATCAGCTCTCAAGCAGCAGCGAACAACACTTTACAGCCCTTATTCAAAAACTCCTGAACAATCCCCCGCAGGTCACCCGTGAATCTGATGACCTCTATACCATTCTGAAAAACACTGCCCATTTCTTTCGAGTATCTGGAAAAGATAACGTCCTTATGATGAAGGGTATACTGGGAAATGAGAAAGAGCATATTGAACAGATTCTGGCAGACTACAACCTGCTTATCTCCACACCTGAATGTGCCACAAGTCCACAAGTGGCAAGTATGGATCAGGATGCACTCTACGAATACGCCTGCTTTTTCCTAAACACCATGGGAGGCAGACTTTACCTCTTTAGGCGAGATTCTCTGTCCCGAATGGTTGTTACCTACTACGCCATTCTCCTTATTGACCGTGCCAACCAGGAAAATAATAATAACCATGGTCTTGATTTGAAATCTTTTGTTGATATGCTCATCGCCGAAATGGAATCTGGTGGTTCCTCCCTCAAGTACCAAGATCGCTACCTCGATTCGCTATACCTTATGAAGGAAAAATATCAGTAAGCCTGCTTGCTCCCCCGACTCCACTCCTTGATTTTCAAGCCTTAAGGATATATAATATACTAATGGAGTTATATTCTTCAAAAGGTATCCACCCATGATGCAGGCTGGTTTGCAGACATACAGTTCGCAAATTCCCACTAACACTCGGGATATTCCTGTGTTTTCAGGCATAAATGCCCTTGGTCGAAAACCTTCCTCCCCTTTCTCAGCCCCAGCCACCCCGCAAGGAAACGAAGATCAGATCAGTCTCTCTGCCAGAGGGAAAGAACTCTCCCGCCAGACAGGTACCCAGGATAGTAACGCTGCCCAGAACAGACAGACATCTGAAGCGAAAGCCCAAGGATCAGCCCAGCAAGAGCTCACTCAGGAAGAACTAAAAAACCAGCTCGACCTCCAGAAACGTGATACCGAAGTTCGAGCCCATGAACAGGCCCACCTCTCCGCCGCAGGTCAATACGCAAATGGTGGAGCATCTTTTAGCTATGTCACGGGCCCTGGTGGTAAGCGATATGCCGATGGTGGTGAAGTCTCCATTGATATGTCTAAAGAAAAGACCCCGGAGGCCACTATAATAAAGATGCGTACCGTACGTCGGGCAGCACTGGCACCAGCAAATCCATCCGGAGCTGACCGTGGAATTGCCGCCCGGGCAAGTTCCATTGAGGCCCAGGCCATAAAAGATCTTCAAGATACCACAACTGCTGGCTCAAATGATGCAGAAGGCAGCACTCAGAAGAGCGCAAAAGATTCCGAGGCCGCAGCAAGTAGTACAAGACAGAAGAACTCAGTGGATACCGGGAGCAGCCCCCAGGTCTCTGAATTCAGTCGTGAAATCATGTCAGCAGCCTACCAGAGTATTGCAGCCCTGGCCGCATGACCACCCAGCATCCCCCAATTTTATAATTAGCTATAATGAATCAGAAGAGATTTAATAAGGATTTTTTTAACTTTCTCCAGGCCTGCCCCACTGCTTTCCACACCAGCGGCTACCTGGCAAAGTGTTTTTTAGAGAGTGGTTTTGTTCCACTTCAGGAAGATTCCGAGTGGCAGCTTAAAGAGGGTGAGGGCTATTTCTGCGTCCGAGATGATGGCACTATTATCGGATTCCGTCTGGCCGACAATCCTTCAGATTTGCTTCCCTGGCGAATGACAGGTGCCCACACTGACAGTCCTGCCCTCCAGATCAAGCCCAATCCCATCCGTAGTAGTCATTCGCTGAGCCAGCTCTGTGTTGAAGTCTATGGTGGGCCTCTGCTCAATACCTGGTTCGATCGTGATCTTGGCATTGCCGGTCGGGTCACACTCCTGGATGGAAATGGAAACCTTCAGAGTCGAACTCTGGACTTTAAAAGGCCCATGGCCATACTGCCAAACCTGGCCATCCACTTAGACCGTAATGCCAATAAAGACCATACCGTCAGCAAACAGAAACAGCTACATCCCCTGCTCTGCCATGCCCTGTCAGAAGAGCAGTCATTTAACGACCTGCTCTTGGAGCAGATAGGGATAGAATATCCGGATCTTGATGTGGCACAACTCCTGGATCATGAGCTCTTCTGTTATGATACCCAGGGGCCATCCCTTGTTGGCGTTTCAAAAGAATTTATTGTGGGCAGCCGCCTGGACAATCTGGTGAGTTGCTTTGTGGGCTGTACTGCCCTGCTCCAAAAGAAGAGTAGCGAGAACTGCCTGCTGTTATGCAGCAACCATGAGGAAATTGGTTCTTCCTCCTATGCAGGAGCCCACGGAAATTTCCTGACTTCCCTCTTTGAACGAATTCTCCCAGATAGCTCCACAAGACGCAGAGCCCTGAGCCAGTCCTATTTCATATCCATGGACAACGCCCACGCCCTTCATCCCAACTTTGTGGAAAAACATGACCCACAACACCTGCCCCTGCTCAATCAGGGGCCGGTACTTAAGTATAATTCCAATCAACGCTATGCCAGTACCAGTAGATCAGCCGCCCTCTACAAGGCCCTCTGTTCTGAATTAGATATCCCCGTGCAGAACTTTGTGATGAACAATGACCTGGCCTGTGGCTCAACCATCGGCCCCATTGCCGCCACCACACTTGGAGTGCATACCGTTGATATTGGCGTACCGAGCCTTGCCATGCATTCTATCCGGGAGACCATCGGCAGTCAGGATCTCTATATGCTCTATCAATCCGTAGCCCACTTTTATTCACGGCCGCAACTGCCACGGACACTCTCCTAGATGAAGCATATCCTTTCCATACTTCTTCTCTTCAGCATTGGAATAGTATCCTGTTTGGGTGTAAATCCTGCCACGGCAACGGAGCTTAAGAGGAGTCTTAAGCAGTATAAAGATGTTCGGGTGAGCAATCAAGATATACGACGCCTCTCCCCCTACAACGGTCTCATCAATTACTATTCGCAGTTTACGTTTTTTAAGAAAAACCACAAGGTAAGTCCCCATTTTATCCGAGCCCTGATCATAGCGGAATCAAACGTAAACGCAAAGGCAGTCTCATCCAAAGGGGCCAGGGGGCTAGGACAAATCATGTACTCCACCGGTAGAGAAGCAGCACTTGAGCTCTCCAGGTTAAAATATTCCTTTCGTCATATCAATCCTGGAAAACTTGCCCATCTTGAAGAAGAGGATCTCTTTGATCCGGCTGTAAACATCCTGCTTACCTGCTATCTGATCTCCAAGTATAACCATAAGTTCAGAGGCAAACTAGAACTCGTACTCTCTGCATGGAACGCAGGAGAAAACCATGGCGAACTCAAGAGGGGGAAACCGGTCCCCTACAAAGAGACCCTGAACCTCATCGGTAAGATTAACGGTTACTACATTGATCTGCTCCAGAGAAAGCGACGACTCGCCACCGCCTACGCACGACCCTGAACAGCTCCTCAGGCGACAAGGTCAACCTGCTGTACCGTCCCTACTCCGCCGTTTTCACGAACAAAGAGGCCCGTTGACTGAACTTCTCCCTGGAGGTTATTGTTACTATCTGTCATGGAGAACAGGGTCTCTGTTGAGCCAAGATAGATGGCCCCGATCCCTTTTTCACCAAGGGCAAAGAGGCTGTTGTTGCCCTGTTCATCTCTGACCCAGATCCGTAATTTATTAAAGATGGCATCATTTTCATCTATCCAGTTATTGCCATCACTATCATATGCTGCAAGATCCTGAAATCCGTTGCCACTCTCGGGGCCAAAGAGCTCTGAGCCATCGTTGATCGTTCCGTCCTGGTTCTTATCCAGTGCCAGAAAGCCACTACCTGGCATGAGATAGGAAATCTGATTTTCCTGACCATCATTGTCGATATCAAAGGAAAATTTTGTCTGACTAAGCTGGGCGGCCGTTCCTTGGAAGTTGATTACCAAGGGATCTTTGAGGGCATCTCCTGCACGAATACTGATCCGCTCTTCACTGTAAAATTCACGACTCATATTGAGATCTACCGAAAAATCAATTTCTTGCCCATCTTCGGTAAGGATCTTACCGTTGCCAGAAAAGCTAGTGGACTCAAACTCATAGTTTGATTCAAAGGAGTCATAGATGAGTCCTCCCTGAGAGACCTCCTGAACGACCTCGTTATCCCCTGCCACTACGGCCTCACCTGTGGATTGCACTGCCGCACCTGGTTCCACAGATTTTGCAGGCTCCTGATCCAGGATACGCACCTTTTTGCCGGTGATACGTTCTATCATGGCACTTAAGATTCGTAGATTCAGATCCAGTTGAAGTTTTTTCTCTTCTGCCGGGGCAGTATCAACACTGCTGATGGAACGGCTCCTCACCGCCTGTTCAGAAATACTGACCTTGGTTGACTGAGCAAGAGTGGCAAGTCCCTTCTGGACATCAAGTTCCCTCCCCTGACCGCCATCTGCACTCTGACGGCTACGTTCAGTCTCACCGGCTTTCCAGACGATAAGGGATTCACTCTTCTGCTGTTTTTGGATTGCTGTTCTTTCGGAAAAAAGCTGGATGGCCGATTGGGCGATTTTCATGGCGTACCCTCCGTGGTAATCATGAAAAAAAATAGGGGAAGAGAGCACATGATCGTCCTTGACCAGGTGTCCTGAAAAAATATCCTATGTTTCTGTATCGGTGCCTTTCCTTTAAAAATTAAATAAAAATGGAAAAAACAAAAAAAACCCCCAGATCACATGGAGTGATTCGGGGGTTCACAAAAACGCAGGAGGAGAAAAAGTCTATTTACTGAGTGATGCCAGCGACTTCTCCGTCTTGGTATTGATAATTCCACTAATATGTTCAGCTGTCCAGATACCATCCTTGCGTACAGCTTTTGCGGCATTTCCATAACTGATCCGCACCTTCTGGCTGGATACTGCATCGAGTGCCTTCTGAATCCGTTCCTTCACCTCATCCTTAGATAAGCCTTCGGCTTCTCCAATGGGTCCAAGATCCCTCATCTTCTCAGTAAACTCAGTGATCAGCTTTACAAA
>CAYWMZ010000153.1:0-5803 GCA_964459485.1 uncultured Desulfocapsa sp.
TACCATGGATAGCTCTGTTGTGCTTGAGCCAGGCCAGGAGATCTCCGTTGCCGCAGCCAAGGTCCAGGACTCGAGATTCCGCTGTAATCCAGGAGGCGATGATGGAGAGGTCAAAACGTAGTCGTTCAGGAATTGTCGACTCCATTGAGGAAACCTCCCAGAAGGTTGCCGAGACGGGAATCTGCAATAAGAAAGGCATCATGGCCGCAGTCCGCCTCGATTTCACAAAAACTCACATCCTGACCGGTACGTTTCAGGGCCCGAACCAATTCTTTTGCCTGATAGGTGGGGTAGAGCCAGTCCGAGGTGTAGGAGATCACAAGGAATTTTGACTGCCTTCCAGCAAGATCCTGAAGGCTTTCTTTGGTGTTGATCTTGTCGGTGAGATCAAAGTAGTCGGCAGCTTTACTGATAAAGAGCACCGAGTTGGCATCAAAGCGTTTGGCAAACTTTGAGCCCTGGTAGTGCAGGTAGCTTTCCACCTGAAAATCCGTATCAAAGTTAAAAGAAAAATCCTCTTTGTCCTGGAGGTTGCGTCCAAATTTACGGCGCATGGCCTCGTCTGAGAGGTAGGTGATATGGGCAATCATCCGGGCCACTGCAATCCCCTGGTCGGGTACAGAGCTATTGTAATAGTTCCCCTTGTTCCAGTTGGGATCAGCCATTATGGCCTGACGTGCTACCTCATTAAAGGCAATGGCCAGGGCCGAGTGGCGCATGGTTGTGGCAATGGGAATGGCTGAACGTACCATTTCGGGATAGCGGACACACCACTCAAGGGCCTGCATACCACCCACCGAGCCGCCAATGACGGAGTGGAGCTTCGTGACCCCAAGGTGGTTGAGTACCTGTTTCTGAGCCGTTACCATGTCGCCTATGGTAACCATGGGGAAGTCGAGGCCGTAGGGGGTATTGCTTTGGGGATTGATGGAAGATGGTCCGGTGGAGCCCATGCAGCTGCCCAGGATGTTACAGCAAATGACAAAATAGCGATCCGTATCTATTCCTTTCCCCGGCCCCACCATAAAGTCCCACCAGCCGGGTGGGGCATCGTCTGGCTCATCGGGGTAGCGCCCCGCCACATGGGCGTCTCCAGAGAAGGCGTGGCAGATCAATACAGCGTTGTCCCGCTTTTGGTTCAGGGAACCGTAGGTCTCATAGGCGATGGTGACGGGGGCAAGGGATGCACCCCCGTCAAGGGTCTGTTCACCCTGCGAGTGATTATAGGTGAAATATTCTTTGGTGACGCGCAAGGTTTCTGTTCCTGTTAGCTGTTGCTCAGGGCCTGATCCAGATCAGCCAGGATATCATCAATATGTTCTATACCGATGGAGAGGCGGATCATGGCGGCCGATATTCCCGATTCCTCCAGCTGCTGCTCTGAGAGCTGTGAATGGGTGGTTGATGCCGGGTGGATGGCAAGTGATTTTGCGTCTCCCACATTGGCAAGGTGAGATACTAGTTTTAGAGATTCTATGAACTGTTTGCCACCCTCCATTCCCCCTTTTACACCAAATGCCACCATTCCGCCAAACCCATTTTTGAGATAGCGGGCTGCGGTTTCCCCTTGGTTACTGCCTTCAAGTCCCGGATAGTTCACCCAGTCCACCTTGTCATGCTTCTGGAGGAACTTGGCTGCGGCAATGCCATTTTCTGAATGACGCTCCATCCTCAGTCCAAGGGTCTCCATACCCTGCAAGAATGTCCAGCAGTTGTCCGGGGATATACAGGCACCTAAGTTGCGTAGGGGAACCAGCCGCATTCTGAGGGCAAAGGCAATGGGATTCATATCTCCCAGATCATGGGCATAACGGAGCCCGTGATAGGAGGCGTCGGGTTCATTAAAGAGGCTGAATTTGGGATCCGTCCAGTCAAAATTACCGGCATCAGTGACAATTCCGCCAAGGGCAGTTCCGTGGCCACCAATCCATTTGGTAAGGGAGTGGATAACCACGTTGGCACCATACTCAATGGGGCGCAGCAGGCAGGGTGGGGTAAAAGTGGCATCGACAATGAGTGGCAGGTTGTGTTCCTGAGCGACCTTGGCCACCGCCTCAATGTCGGTCATGGTGAGGCCGGGATTACCGATGGTCTCACAGTAGAGTGCGCGGGTCTTGTCGTTGATCGCCGCCTTAAAGTTTGCAGGATCGGTGGGGTCAACCATATTCACCTTGATACCGAGCTGGGGCAGGATGGAATCGAACTGAGAGTAGGTGCCGCCGTAGAGATTGTTGGCTGCAACCACCTCATCTCCCGCTTTACAAATATTTATAATGGAGTAAAAGATGGCCGATGTCCCGGAGGCAAGAGCCAGTGAAGCTGCCCCCCCCTCAAGCATGGCCATACGCTCTTCAAGAACAGCCTGGGTGGGATTGCCAATGCGGGTGTAGATATTCCCCATTTCTTTAAGGGCAAAGAGGTTTGCGGCGTGCTCCGTGTCTTTAAAGAGATAGGATGCGGTGCGATAAATGGGGGTGCCGCAGGACAGGGTATCAGGATCTACGCTACGGCCACCATGTAGTGCTACTGTCTCAAATTTCATGCTGTGCTCCTTGTGGTCTGTTGAGGGAACTTTTTTTCGAGTATATCATCAATGATAGAGAGTGAACAATAGTATTAGAAAGTGAATCATTGGAGGGAGAGTACTACTATGTAGTACCTTTTGTCGAATGGAAAAATATTTTCCTTGAGGATGTCTGAGAGGCAGGCTTTTGAATAGCTCGATTTATCTCTTAGTTAAAGTTTTTACTAAAACCCCATTGTGGCATTTTCTACTATATATTGTAGATTGTCCTTGCACGGCACCACATGTGTGGTGTATCTTCACTTTCGTGGCTGCGGTGGCAAAAGCAATTTTGTCGAACTTTTATCCCGCCTGAAACGACTTGCTATACATTGCGTATCAGGCCCTTCGGCCATTTCTACTCTCACTCAATTATTACTTTTTACCCTAATGAGGAAGCTATGACCCCTGATTTAACGAAACAGGAATTGACCCAGACCGCAGAGACTGTCTTAAGCAGACGTTATTACCTTAAAGACAGTAACGGTGATGTGGTGGAGACCTGGGAAACCCTCTGTAAACGGGTCAGTGGTGCTGTTGCTGATGTGGAAAAAGAGAGCAAGGAGTATGAGGCTCTGCGTGAATCCTACTTTCGGATGATGTATCATCTCGATTTTTTACCCAACTCGCCCTGCCTTATGAACGCCGGAACGGATATCGGCCAGTTATCGGCCTGTTTTGTGCTGCCCATAGAAGACTCCATGGATGGGATATTCACCGCCATTCGTAATGGGGCTCTGGTACACAAGACAGGGGGGGGTACAGGTTACTCTTTTTCACGGCTCCGTTCCCGGAATGCAGCCGTGCGTTCCACCCAAGGAGTGGCCTCCGGTCCGCTCTCATTTGCCGCAGTCTTTGATGCCGCTACCGAAACCATCAAGCAGGGCGGTAAACGGCGTGGTGCTAATATGGGGGTTTTGCGTATTGACCATCCTGATGTCATGGATTTTATCAGTGCTAAGGAGAATCAGGACAAGTTTAATAATTTCAATTTCAGTGTGGCCATCACCGATGCCTTTATGAAGGCCGTAGAAGAGGGGGCCGAGTACAATCTGATTGAGCCCTCCTCCAATGAGGAGGTGGGAACCCTGGATGCCCGTGCCGTATTTGAAAAGATCATTGATCTTGCCTGGCATAACGGTGAGCCGGGGGTATTGTTTATCGATGCTGCCAATCGTGACAATATGACCCCCCAGCTTGGTGACTTTGAGGCCACCAATCCCTGTGGTGAACAGTGGCTGCTGCCCTATGAGAGCTGTAATCTGGGTTCTTTAAATCTCAGCAACTTTGTAAAGGATGGTGAGGTTGATTTTGAGAGAATGGGGCAGGTGGTGGGTGTTGCCACATCCTTTCTCGACAATGTGATCGACTGCAATCGGTTCCCCATCCCCGAGATTGAGGAGATGACCCTCAAAACCAGAAAGATCGGTATGGGGATCATGGGACTCCATGACCTGCTGATCCAGCTGGGGCTGCCCTATGGTAGTGAAGAGGGGCGTACCCAGGCAGCAGAGATTATGAGATTTGTCCGGGCCAAGGCCGAGGAACGCTCCATTGAACTCGCTGACATCAAGGGCGTCTTTCCCGCCTTTGATGCAGAATATAACGACTATCCAGCCCGTCGCAATGCGGCACTGACCTCCATTCAGCCCACTGGTACCGTGTCCATGATCGCCGACTGTGCCTCCGGCTGTGAGCCATATTTCTCCATTGTTATGATCAAACATGTGATGGACGGGGATCGTCTGATTCTGGTCAATAAGTATTTTGAGCAGATCGCCAGGCGGGAGGGTTTCTTTTCAGATGAGTTGATGGCGAAGGTAGCCGATTCCGGCACGGTCATTGGTCACGATGAGATTCCTACGCAGTGGCAGGAGGTGTTTCGTACCGCCCAGGACGTGCGGCCTGAAGACCATATTCAGATGCAGGGTATCCTCCAGAAGAACGGAGTGGACTCCTCCATTTCCAAGACCATCAACCTCCCCAATGACGCCACCCGTGCCGAGGTGGAGCTCTCCTATGTGATGGGCTATAAACTTGGTTGTAAGGGGCTTACCGTCTATCGTGATGGTTCCCGTGATTCCCAGGTGCTGAACACCAAGGAGAGCAGTACGGAAGAACAGACGGCCATTGTGTCAACGGCTGGAGTAAAACGAACCCTGCCCGACACCCTTAGTGCCAAACGTTACCGGGTCAAAGATCAGGATCAGAAATCTGTCTACATCATCGTCTGTTTTGATGAAAATGAACAGCCCATGGAGGTCTTTGCCAAATTTCCCTTTGATAATCGGGTGGATCTCAAAGACAAGTCAACCATGTGGACCACCACCTGCCGTCTGGTGTCCCTGGCACTGCGTTTTAATATTCCAGCCTCTGAAATTATTAAACAGCTGGATAGATCAAGTGGACATATGCTTGACCTTCCCGCTCAGTTGAGTAAGTTGTTCAAATCGTTCATGGCAGGTACCCAGCATGGATTTGCCTCCACCTGCCCCGAATGTGCCGGAACTCTGGTCTTTGAAGAGGGGTGTGAAGCCTGTCACGACTGCGGCTACAGTAAATGCTCTTAAGGCCTTGTTGCAGAATACACGTTACAAGCCCTGAGGCGTAAACCAATAGATATGGATATTTGAACAGGATAGTCAGAGAATGGGAAGAATAGGAAGAAATGAGCACTGTCCCTGCGGCAGCGGCAAAAAGTTTAAACACTGTTGTCTGCCAAAGGAACAGGCCGGAATGGTGCGCAGTAATCCGGAGAGGGATTTCAAGATTTCGCTCATTGCAGAGATTGAGGCCATTGTCCGGGTAGCAGTTGAGAAAAGACAGAAAATAAAAGAACTTGGAGTCTTTATCCTTCTGGCAACTGCAGGGGGCGATGCCTGGTTGCTGGAGATTACCGATTCCGATGCCGTGCAGTTGGCTCGTGCTGGGGCACCCCTTGAGATCCCCATTGACGAGCGATCCAATACCATCGAGATCAACTGGAGTCACACCTTTGATCTCAAGGATAAAGAATTTGAACTTACTGCTTACAGTGACCGGGCCAAGACAGTTATGGAGGGGTATCCTGCAAAAGAGATCAGTGCCGCCATCAAGCGCATCAAAAAACGTTTTCCAAGCGATCTGCTGGAGCAGGTGCATCTCGATGCAGATGCCCATGGGAAAGATGCTTCAGCCTGATACACGCCTGTGAAAACTGCCATCCGAATAGTCCCCCTGGCCCTAGTGATGGGGACTATT
>CAYWMZ010000154.1:0-5773 GCA_964459485.1 uncultured Desulfocapsa sp.
GGGCCATATGCATGCAATTTAGTAGTACTGATGCCAATTTCCGCACCGAGGCCTAGCTGACCGCCATCATTGAATCTGGTTGAGGTGTTAACCATTACCGCAGAAGCATCAACCTCCGCCATAAACCGCTGGGCATTGGAGTAATTTTCGGTGAGGATAATCTCTGTATGCTGAGAACCATACATATCTATGTAGGAAAAGGCATCATCCATATCATCCACAATCTTAACACAGAGCCTGAGATCTAGAAATTCTGTGCCCCAGTCACTGTCCATGGCAGGCGTAATACCAGAGACCATGGCAGCAGATTGATTACAACCAAGAAGTTCCACACCACTTCCCAAAAGTTCTTTTGCAATGATTGGAAGGTATTCCTCTGCAATATCCTTATGGATCAACAAGCCCTCCAAGGCGTTACAGACTCCAGGCCTCTGAACCTTTGAGTTGATGATCACAGGTGTCGCCAAAGCCTGATCCGCATTGGAATCGACATAGATATGACACACCCCTTTATAATGTTTTAACACTGGAATCCGTGAGGTTTCTGCAACGAATCGGATAAGGCTTTCTCCGCCACGGGGAATAATAAGATCAAGATATGCTTCCTGGGTCAGCATAACGTTCACTGCTTCACGGTCAGTCACTGGAATCACCTGGATGGCATCAGGGCTTATCCCCTGGCTGTTCAAGGCATCCTGAAGAACCGACGCCAGAGCCCGGTTGGAATGTATGGCCTCGGAGCCCCCCCGCAGCAGAATGGCATTACCGGCCTTGAGGCAGAGTGCCGCTGCGTCAACTGTAACGTTTGGCCGCGACTCGTATATCATACCAATGACCCCCAGGGGAATCCTCATCCGTCCAACCAGAAGATCGTTGGGTCGCTTCACCAGCTTGGCCACTTCTCCAACGGGATCAGGAAGGGCAGCCACCTCGGCCAGGCCATTTCTCATGGAATCAATCACCACATCGGAGAGTTCAAGGCGATCGAGCATTGCATCAGACAGCCCCTTTTCCCGAGCAGCAACAAGATCCTTCTGATTCTCTTCTTGAATATAGTGCCGTCTTTCATCAAGAACGGCAGCCATATGCAGCAACACATTATTTTTAGCCACCGTTGATAGGCTGACCAGAGAACGGGCAGCACGTTTGGCACGCCTGGCCATTTCACAGATATCATTTTCAAGAGTACTCATATTATTTCCTTGTCATATTCGTTAGATATCCATTCTCAACAGAGCTATGAGATATTACAATACAACCAGATTATCGCGATGGATAACCTCGTCATAATCCTTTGTTCCCAAAAGGCCTACAATTTCATCGGATCGATGTTGTTTGATGGTCTCTAAATCTGCGGAACAGTAATTCGTCAAGCCTGCCGCAATAACTTTGCCATGGGCATCAAGACAGTGTATGGCATCTCCCACACCAAAATCTCCACGAACTTCACATATACCGGTGGGCAACAGGCTACAACCCTTATTGACCAGGGCGTGGCAAGCCCCTTCATCGAGCGCCAGAAATCCTTTGGGGTGCAGTACATGGGCTATCCACTGTTTCCTCGGCTTGATTTTATCCTGGGCCGGAAGAAAAAAGGTACCAATCATTTCACCACTGAAGAGTTGCTGCAAGATTGTCTCTTCTCGCCCAGGTCCGATAAAAGAGGAACCGCCACCACTGGAGACCATTTTGGCAGCACGAATTTTTGATTGCATACCACCCGTTCCCAAGGCACTTTTGACATTCCCGGCCATGGCCTCAACTTCTTCTGTCACCGCAGCCACTGTATAGACAGGCCGGGCACTAGAGTCAGTTTGGGGATTGCCGGTGTAGAGTCCGACAACATCGGTGAGACAGATAAACATATCAGCCTCAATAAGATTGGCAATGAGGGCCGCCAGGGTGTCATTATCACCAAAGCGTAGCTCATCCACAGCCACGGTATCGTTCTCGTTAAGCACAGGTACAACACCTAAACGGAACAGTGCCAGGATTGTACTTCGCACACGAAGATATCGCTTTCGATCTGCAAGATCCGAATGGGTCAAGAGGATCTGGGCCATGGTCTGATTGTACTCAGTGAAGGCCTTTTCGTAGGAGTGCATAAGACTGGGCTGCCCTATGGCTGCCAGGGCCTGCTTTTCTGCAAGGCCAATTTCCAGCTCATCAGCGATAATTATTTTCCGTTTCCCTGCAGCCACTGCTCCAGAGCTCACCAGGATCACTTCACGACCGCTATTACGGAGAAAGGTGAGCTCACGAGCAATATTATGAACCACACTCTCATCAACCCCGTATTTATCTGTGAGGACAGCAGAACCCACCTTGACCACAATTCTTTTGGCCTTGTCAAAATAGCTCTGGCGAAGATACAGGCCTTCCTCACGACTGATTTTTGATGAATCCACGATTTACGATATGCTGGTTTCGGTATCCGGGGTTCCATCCCCTTCACCACTAATATTTGTAAAATTGGCCTGATTAAAAGAATCAAGGGTATCAGCAAGAGACTCTTTGAGATCCTCAATACCATCACCATTGAGACCAGAAATGCTAATAACACGCAACCCTCTTTGCACAAGAGCCTTCTTTAAATCTTCAACCTGTTGAGGTTCTGCTATATCTATCTTATTCAGAACCACATAGGTACACCGCTTCACAAGTTCTTCCTTATAGGCCCTCAGTTCACTCTCAACCACTTCAAAGTCATGGAGAGCCTGCTCTGAGGCGGCATCAAGGATATGGAGAAGAATGCGAGTTCTTTCTATATGGCGCAGGAATGTAAAACCAAGACCAACACCTTCATGTGCCCCCTCAATTAAACCGGGTATGTCGGCGATAATACACGATTCCATGTGCTTAAGATGCAAGACACCCAGTTGTGGTTCAAGAGTGGTGAAGGGGTAGCTTGCAACCTTGGGATTGGCAGCAGAGAGTTGCGACAGAAGGGTGGACTTCCCCGCATTGGGAAGCCCCACCAGGCCAATATCGGCGATAAGCTTCAACTCTATTCGAAGCCAGCGATCCTCACCTTCCTCACCTTTTGTGGCAATCCTGGGAGTACGGTTGGTTCCAGAGGCAAAATGAGGGTTGCCCGCCCCTCCCTTTCCGCCTCTTGCTGCCACATAGGTGTCTCCAACTTTACGGAGGTCAGCCAGAACCTCTCCTGTTTCATCGCTCTTGATGAGTGAGCCAACCGGAACTGTCATATAACAGTCTTTTCCCTTGCGGCCGTGCATATCCTTCCCCTTGCCATGGACTCCACGCTCGGCCTTAAAATGGGAGCGATACCGAAAATCAATGAGGGATTGTAAACGAGTGGAGCATTCGATGATAATGTTTCCGCCACGACCACCGTCACCACCGTCAGGGCCGCCCTTGGGAACATACTTCTCCCTTCGAAAACTGACACAGCCATTACCACCATCACCAGCTTTGACATGAAATTTTGCCTGATCTACAAAGGCCATAATTTTTCCATAATTCAGGGGAGAATAAGAGCCAACACACTTCAAAGTACGTTAGCAAAAAAAAAGCTCGACCTTCAAAACTTCTTGAGGTCGAGCTGATATCTTTTCCTTATATACTGCCACAGCAGTGTACAAAGAGGAAGAAACTAAAGAGAAGGCAGCCCGTATCAGGCAGCCGGATAGACACTAACTCTTTTTTTCTTCTGTCCAAAGTCTTCAAAGGTCACAACACCGTCAACCTTGGCAAAAAGGCTGTAATCTCTGCCACAACCCACATTAGTACCTGGATGGATTTTGGTTCCAAGTTGCCTTACGATGATGGTTCCTGCGGTGATTATCTCTCCGCCATAACGTTTCACACCACGTCTCTGTCCCTTACTGTCACGACCATTCCTGGAACTACCGCCCGCTTTTTTATGTGCCATTTTTAAACTCCCTGTCTCTCTTTCTCCCGGTCAGGATAGTCCCGCTCAAGAAAAAGGCATATATTTTACCCGATGAGATCAGGCGCTTATTTCTTGAATTTTAAGAGCGGTGTACATCTGACGATGCCCTTTTCTTAATCTGTATCCTTTACGACGTTTCTTTTTGAAAATAATAACCTTCTTGCCTTTTCCCTGCTCTGCAATTGTAGCCACAACCTTGGCGTTCGCAATAACGGGACTTCCGACCTGAACGTTCTCACCATCAACTACCATTAATACATCGGTAAGTTCAACAGTATCGCCAACACTTCCATTAAGTTTCTCAACGCGAAGCTGGTCACCATTGGTCACCTGGTACTGTTTTCCACCGGTTCTAACTATTGCATACATTCGTACGTCCTCTTAATTATGTGGTACTGCCTTTTAAATTTATCTATTCAACAAGAGAAACATGTATATAAACCTTTTCCCAACAAAATTGTCAACACCTTTCACACCATCGCCAGCAAAAAAGGGCTTATCGCTCACCAGACCACCTTGCAACACTTAACTCCCCAAACGCTCCTTTTCTCTTTCCTGGCGGATTGCACAGGCCTTCACAAAAGCACCCTCCTTTCCATGCTTACGAATAGAGACAGAGGTCTTGCCCTGCTTGCCATCGGTGGTGACCCAGCTCACCTCGTATCGGTTGAATTGATCATTGAAACGAACCCCCACCACTCCGGTACCTGAATTGCTCACAGTAACCAAGTGTTTGTCAGTGCGTATTTTTCCAAGCTTTTTCTCGGTATTGTCCCGCCAGGCAACAGCTGACAGGAGGCTGGAATACCTACCGCCACATTTTTTATCTGAAAAAAATTTCGAATGGGTCGTCCCTTGAAATCGCACCCTGACATACCAGCCGTGAGTACGTTTGGAATCTTGGTCAATTCTGGCAATATCTTTATGGTGTTTCTCCATAAATTTTTCCTGCTTCTTCTGGCTCACGTTCAATCTCCTGTCTTTACAAACAAAATACGGGTATTTGACTACTTTTGTGACATAAATCGAAAACTTAGTAATCGCTTCGGGCGATACAAGGCTTTTTGGGAATGACTCCCCGGAGCCCAATCTTTACCTACTTACCCTGTCAGGACTTGTCAATAGTTATAAAACACACTAGCATTACCAGAGGTCAAGCACACCTTTCTATTGATATATTTTATTGGATCTTTTTTTAATAAATCCATACCACTCCCCCTTCTACTATTGCTAACCCCCATGCCTCCTGTTGACGATATTTTTTTTTCGCTTTGTGACACAATCACAACCCTACGCTCCAAAAACGGATGTCCCTGGGACAAAAAACAGAACTTCACAACACTGAAAAAGTATGTCACTGAAGAGTGCACCGAACTCCTGGAGGCCATGTCAGAAGATGACCCCGCACACCTCTGTGAAGAGTTAGGGGACGTTCTGTTCCTTCTTCTGTTGATATCAGAAATTGCATCCGAATCAGGTTCTTTCACTCTTAATGACGTCATATCCGGGATTCACGCAAAGATGTTGAGAAGACACCCCCATGTCTTTGGTAAAGTGGTCGTCGAAAGTGAGGAAGATCTGAAGAAATTGTGGAAAAAAATCAAATTGGAAGAAAAAGAGAAAAAAACAAATTGACACATCCGTGATCTCAAGGTATTTTTTAATGTTTGGTCTTAGAGATACGTATTAATCGTAATCCTGCTTCACAAGGTGTGAGGCAGTACCTCTTCGCTCTTAGATTATTACTAAGAGCCACCCCGGGGAATAGTCCCCATATCATGAGTCCATGAGGAGGAACTTATGCGCAGGTATGAAACGATCTACATTCTTCGCCCCACTTTGAGTGAGGATGAGGTC
>CAYWMZ010000155.1:0-5769 GCA_964459485.1 uncultured Desulfocapsa sp.
GTTCGTTAAAGGCAACAATATACTTGTGTAGTATCCGTACACCCTCTTCACTGATATCTGAGAATTCGATACCGGTGATATAGCGATCTGAAGATTGAGTGGAGAACTTTACCTCTCCTGTGAGATCGATAAGATCATCTTCCAGGCCCACCGTGACCATCAGGGTGTCGCCGATGGAGACCTCTTTGGACACTTCCAGCTTCAGCCCATGTTCACTGACATCGAGGGTTCGTCCCATGGAGTAGGTGGTCTGCTGGCCCTCCTGGTCAATGATCAGATAGTCCAGGAGATGCAGAGAATCTAAACGGATATAGTTTCGTTTTTCGCCTTCAGTCATTTGCGTATCCCCCGAGGATTGTTGAACACTCTGGATCATTTTCCGGGCGCACTTTCTGTGCTCCTCTTCTAGTGTACCATAGGACATACCCGTATGGAAAAAAAACTTTCTAAAAGAGCTGTGCTTTTTGGACTGTTTCTGTCTGTTATCCGAAGGTGGATCCAGATCCATGACCTGGCTCTCGGTGGAGAGAATCACCATGCGTAATTAATCATCAAAGCGAAGTGGATAGGGCAGGATAGGCTGTTGCAGGAGGATTTGGATCTGTTTGTCCGACAATTTTTTATCCCGCTTATGTGGTCATGCTGGTAAATATATCCGCTTTAACTCCTGGGACGGTACAGCGTTTCCCTATCTTTTTTTACGAATTGATTACTATTTCGGTGAACCGCTGTATTTTCCTCCAAAAATTAAATCGGACGAAATTGAGAAGTATCGACTAGTGTTGGAGTGGCGAATGAAAGAACTTTATACACAGTCGTGGTCGCAGCATGGGCGGCTGAATCATTAACGGACAATTCTACAAAAGTAGATAGTGATGACAAAAGGTATTATTGTTCAGAGAATCAAGAGGCTGCCGAGAACGGGCTGCCAATGAACAATGTGCTGTCCTTTACATGTATATTCATGCTTTGGGAACGCCTAAGTGGGCAGAAGAATTTATGCAATGCTGCCGGAGGGTGAAAAAAGAATCGGAAGGGTTATAAGAGAAGTATCATCATGGCGTATTCTCGGAGGCTGAGTTTTCCATGCTTGCCAATAATCTGTTCACCTATTGGACATACAGAGTTTTTGCTCCTGGTGCGGTGCTGCGCGCAACCTATGACTCTTTTCAAAAGCTCCTTGAATATGACGGGAAAGCCCATGAAGAGATGGCAGAGCTTGAGGCTCTGTATTATCAGGACAAAAAAGAGGACTTTGTAAATATTCGCAGGCGGTACGAAAAATTCTCTGTAGATGTTCTTGGTATGGTGGAATGTCTTAGGAGTATGTCTCCTGGCTCGTACGTCACTTTAAAGAGTTATTACAAAAAATTTCATTTTTACAGTACCTTTCTCCTCGCTCCTCCTTCTCTTGATGTATCCCCTCCTTTCACCTGTTCCTCATGTGCATGCGAAGCTTCTGAAGAACTCGTCGGCGGCAAGGCTGCACAGCTTGCAGCACTGCATCGTGAATTCAATTTTCCAGTACCCAAAGGGTTTGTTATTACTGCAAACAGTTTCAACTATTTCTTTGCCTCTAATGATCTGCGTAAATCAGTGGATGATGTTCTTGCTACAATCCAGACAGATAATCCAAAAAGTCTCATTCAGGTATCTGCACGTCTTACAGAATTATTGATGAACGCAGAGATTCCTTCTGAAATAGTGGTGGCTGTTGAGGATGCCTGGAATGACTTCTCTAATGGGTTCGACTCTCCTCCCTTAACAGCGGTTCGCAGCAGCAGTGTCAATGAGGATGGAAGCTGTTCTTTTGCCGGACAGTATACGACGGTTTTAGATGTTGCCGGGAATGATATTCTTGATGCCTGGCGCAGGGTTATCTGCAGCAAGTACAGCCCGGAAGCCCTTGCCTATAGAATTCATACCGGACTGGGTGACGAAGAAACAGCAATGGCAGCCCTTGTCCTCGAGATGCTGGATGCAAGGGTAAGCGGTGTGTTGTATACAGGTGATCCGGCTGGCAGTATGGAAGATCAGGTCTCCGTCCACGTTGTAAAGGGGCAGGGCGATGCCCTTGTCAGTGGACAGGTTATCTCGGAATCGCTTCTTTTATCTGGAGATACGCCAAAATCTGAACTGCTGACGGTATCGGAAATATCACTTCTGAAAAAGCAGGCGGAGAAAATCGCCGCATATTACCTGACTCCCAGGGATGTTGAATGGTCGATTACCACAGCAGGACGCCTTGTTTATCTGCAATGCCGACCCCTTGGTATTCAGGAGAAGCAGGAAAATACATTAACGGATTACCCGGTACCAGACCGGGGCAGTCTGGTATTCAGGGCGGGTGTAACTGCCGCATCAGGACAGGCAGCGGGCAGGGCATATAAAGTTGATGCAGACCATTTACTGGAGAATGTCCCTCCCGGTGCCATACTCATCCTGCGTGATACTGCTCCGGCAGCTGTCAGAGTCCTGAAAGGAATACAGGGTGTTGTCGCCGAACTCGGTTCAGTGGCAGGACACTTTGCCACCGTCTGCAGGGAATTTGGGATTCCATTGCTGCTGGCTGTAGGTGACAGGATTGAAGAGATCCATCAGGGCCAGGAACTCACTCTTTTTGCAGATACCAAGGAGCTTTGGCAGGGATCTTGTCTTCCGCAGTTTAAAGAGAAACCGCAGTATGAACGGCAAAAAGCATTGCCCTATTATCGAAGACTGCACGGTCTTCTTGGGTTTGTAACCCCTCTAAATCTCCTTGATCCTGATTCCAAAAAATTTGTTCCCGAATCCTGCCGTTCTCTCCATGATATTATCCGCTTTTGCCATGAGATGGCAGTGCGCACCATGTTTTCCCTCGGTGACAGAGGAAGTGGAAGGGTTAAAGGCAAGCGAAAACTTCGTTCAGATCTGCCCCTTGATGTTTTTCTCCTTGATGTGGGAGATGGACTTGAGGTGCAGGATCGATCAAATGAGACTGTTGCCATAGAGGAGGTCTGTTGTGAGCCGTTTCTGGCGATTTGGCAGGGATTGAATCATCCTTCTGTGGTGTGGAGTGATCAGTCTCATTTTGACTGGAAGAGTTTTGATGAGATTGCCATGGCAGGCGGGATTGCCAGTAAAAACGCATCTGAATTTGCAAGCTTTGCGGTGTTAAGTAGTGAGTATGTAAATCTGAATATGCGTTTTGGGTATCATTTTACCCTGGTTGACACCATGTGTGGTGAGGACTCAGCAAAGAATTACTGTCAGTTTCGATTTGCTGGAGGAGGGGGAGATTTTTCCGGGAAGAGCCTGCGTCTCCACTTTGTTGAAACGATTTTGAAAGCAAACCATTTTCAGGTACGATTGAAAGGTGATTTGCTGGACGCCGGGGTTCAGCATCTGGAAAAAGAACAGATGCTGAAAGTCCTGCGGATGATTGGTCGTCTGCTTGGGGTGACAAAATTAATGGACATGCGCCTGAAAGATGAGATAATGGTAGAGGAACAGATTCAGACCTTCCTGGACGACCGTAAATTGAAATGAAAGAAAAAGATATGTCTTACCAGCTTACCTGGCTGACCACTCAATTGGCAGTTGGCTACGCTCCCATGTCTTATCAGGAGCTGGACTCCATCAGAGAGCAGGGGATAGTGGCGATTGTCAACCTGTGCGGTGAGTTTACCGACCTTCACGAAATTGAAGAACAGGCAGGTTTTGAGGTGTACTTCCTTCCCACACCGGATGAATGTGCACCGGATATGGAGAAGATGGAAACGGCACTTGAGTGGCTGGATGAAGCACTCTATCTGAAGAAGAAAATCCTTGTTCATTGCCGTCATGGGCATGGACGTACCGGAACGTTTATCTCCGCTTATCTCCTCCGACGGGGTCTTGCCCTGAAGTTTACTGAAAAGAAATTAAAAGGAACCCGGGCAAATCCAACCAATTACAGCCAGTGGAAACTCCTGAAAAAGTATAGTAAACAGCAGGGGCAGCTGAAGGCACGACCTGCTGCCATAGAAAATCCAGACACTGTTGATCTGATGCCCTTTCTCCACGAGTATCAGAATCTGCTCAACAGCCTGCCTGATAAGCCACTTGATACCACCTTATGCCGTGACTCTTTTAGTCTGCTGCTGGTTGAAGCGGTATACGTGAGTCATGTGATGAATTCGGGACTCAGTCGGCCAAAAAGACATGATTGTCTGGAAAGGGCTTTGGGTAAGGGAGATTCCGGAAAAAATATTTGCCCTTTATTTGAAAAGGGGGAATGTCTGATTTGTGAAAAACGCCCCTTACGTTGTCGGCAGAAAAAAGAAGGGGACACTGATTTGATTGAAAGAGAACATACGGAAAAACTGTCCCGGGATATCTTTTTTGCCTTAACCGGTTCGTTTCCTCCTGGAAATACGCTCAGTTTTTCAATTGCCGACACAGTCTCCGGACGATTTGTGCAGAGCTATTTTCAGGCATTGCGTGACAGTGGGGAGCATGGTGAGTAATGAGCAGTGAAACGACAAAACGGCTTTTGATTGTGGATGATGAACCGGATCTTCTTGTCTTGTTGCGGAAGGTGCTGGGTAAAAAATGTGACTGTGAGATTTCCATAGCCCATTCCGGGGTGGAGGCACTGGATTGTATGCAGGAATGGCATCCTGATGTGGTTCTCACCGATATCATTATGCCGGATATGGATGGTATTCAGCTTCTGGAAAAAACTGCTGCTCTTGATCGCACCATAAGTGTAGTGGTTATGACTGCCTTTGGCACCATAGAAATGGCAGTGAAGGCACTGAAAAAAGGTGCGTATGATTTTCTTGAAAAACCATTTGAAAATGAGAAGGTCGGTCAGATTGTCCGTCGCTCTTTCGAACGTACGGCTCTGCTTCGTGAAAACATTCAGCTGCAGAAAGAACTGAAAAGAGGTGATAAACCCACTGAATTTATCGGCAGAAGCCAGCTGCTGCAGAAGACAATTCATCTTCTCAGTCGCCTGGCACAAAGTGATGCCACGGTTTTGATTCGTGGTGAATCCGGGACAGGAAAGGAAGTAGCTGCCAGAACGATTCATCAGATGAGTAAACGTTGTCGGAGAAATATGATAACCGTCAACTGTCCGGCTCTTCCCGAGCAGATTCTGGAGAGTGAGCTGTTTGGGTATGTGAAGGGGGCGTTTACCGGGGCGGATCAGGATAAGGATGGTCTGTTTCTGGAGGCGGCGGGTTCCACTATCCTTCTTGATGAAATTGCAGATATTCCTGTTTCCCTGCAGACTAAACTGCTGCGGGTTCTTCAGGAGAAGGAAATACAGCCTCTCGGCCAGACCAAAACGGTGAAAGTTGATGTGCGGGTGCTTGCTTCCACGAATCAGGATCTTGAAGTAAAAATTGCAGCAGGGGAGTTCCGTGAAGATCTTTTTTACCGGCTCAATGTAATGACGGTGACCATGCCGTCTCTTGATGATATCCGTGAGGATATTCCTCTTCTTGCCCTTCATTTTCTTGGTGAATATGAAAAGGAGTATCAGCGAAAAGGAATGGAGTTTTCCGCAGATTCCCTGAATTGTCTGTTAAGGCGAGAGTGGAATGGCAATGTCCGTGAACTGCAGAACAGGATCAATCGTGCCGTCCTGCTCACCTCGGATTCTGTTATTACGCCGGATGATCTTCTCAGCCCGGAAGAACTCGGGGAAGATAGCCATGGAATCCAGAGTACAGATATTCCTGTTTGTGTGCATCAGCTTGCCTACAAGGAAGCCAAGGAGGAGGTTATCACAGCATTTAC
>CAYWMZ010000156.1:0-5728 GCA_964459485.1 uncultured Desulfocapsa sp.
ATCCCTGCCTCATAGAGAAAAAAGAGGGGCACTGAGAGGAGTCCGGTGGCCATAAAATCACCAGCGGTGAGGAGAAAGGACATGACCACTATGGCACCGTAAAAATAGAGCCTTTTGCTGCGGAAGTATTCAGCCTTTACAAAACCTGCCTTTCCAGCCATCACCATAAGAAATGGTATCTCAAAGGAGAGTCCAAAGGCCAGTACCGTTCGTGCCACAAAGGTGAGGTACTTACCGAACTTAGGAAGGGGTTCCAGGTTGTCTCCGGCATAACTCATAAAATAGATAAGCATCCGGGGCAGTACGCCAAAGAGGGCAAATACAGCACCTGTGCCAAAGAGGAGTGTGGCCCAGAAGACCACAACAAGGGCAAACTTTTTTTCACTGCTGCGAAGACCTGGGGAAATAAACATCCAGAGTTGAAAGAGGATGTAGGGAAAACTGGCCAAAACACCCACCAGCAGAGAGAGTTTGAGGTAGGAGAAGAAAGCCTCAGGAAGATTGGTGTAGACCAGATGGTCAAGGAAGGGGCTGGCCGCAAAGAGGGGCTCCATAAAAAAACGGGCGATCTCTTCGGAATAGAGATAGGCAACTCCTGAAGTGATGCACAGGGCTATAGCTATTCGGATAAGGCGCTGCCGTAACTCCACGTGGTGGGGTCGAAACTGCTCCAGACTTCTTATCAGGATGGACACTAGCCCGCTTGCTCCGTGGCTGCCGCCTTGTCTTTGTCACCATCTTGGGAGTTATTCGTGTCTGTAACATCCTCTGTGGCTGATGCGTCCTGCTTTGGAGGCTCTCCGGGAGTGCTGGCTGTTTCCTGCTCAGGTTCCACATCTATAATGTCTGGTGAGTTCTCAGGAGTGTTCTCCTGGTCATAGATGCTTCCTCTGTCATCACCCTTCCAGGTATCCTTTGTCACGCCAAGGACATCGTTGGTGAGGGCCTTTGAGGCCTTTTCAAGTTCTGGTTTGATATCAGCGAGGGGGCCGCCCTCTTCTGTGAGGCTGTCTTTTAGAGTGCTGGCAGTTTTCTTGAGCTCAAGGATTCCTTTGGCCACCGAGCGTGCTAGATCCGGTAATTTATCGGGCCCGACCACAATTAATGCCAGGGCTAGGATGAGAATGAGTTCTGGTAAGCCAATGCCAAACATAGGGTAACCTCAAATTTCGAATGCCAAAGCTCCACCAATTGGAAACTTTGCGTCAGGTCTAGCAAATGTACGGTATTTGCAGTGGGGTGTCAACGCTGCTGCTCTATTTTGTGGGCCTTGAGAGGATATGCCCTGTCAGGGGTGTCCGATGGTCATCATATTCTGATAGTTCTGTTGAAAGATTTCAACGGGAACCTGGCTCTGCCAGTGGCCAGAGAGTCTGGCGATGATGTAGCAGAGGAAGAACAGCCCAAGGATTAGAACGGGGAGTAGGTATGGATTGACCTTTTTCTTTCCAGGAAGGGAGAGGCGCATGCAGTTGTCGACGGGGCAGGCCTGTACGCACTCAAGGCAGCCTACACATTCGGCGGTGCGAATGGTCTCTTTACGGGTGATACGAATGGAGGCAGGGCAGGCTCGCTCACATTTCTGGCAGTTGATACATGAACTGCTGTCTCGGTGCAGTTGGAAGGGGCTGAACAGTGCTAAAAGTCCTAACAGGCCTCCATAGGGGCAGAGATAACGACACCAGAAGTTGCGAATAACAAAAGAAATTAGGATGATGCCAAGCATGATAGATCCAGCAAGGACGCTGGGCTGGAGAAAAAAATGGAGCATCTTGGCATCTGTGACCATGTTGTAAGAGGAATTGTGGAAGGCGGTGAGTCCTTCAAGATCCATCTTCCAGAGGATGAGATAGCAAAAAAAACCCAGCAGCAGATATTTAAAACCAAGGAACGGCAGGTCAAGCCATACGGGTAGTGAAAAGAGTATACGACATTTTTTTCCAAACCGTTCAGCTAGGTTTGAAGCAAAACCAATGGGACAGATCCAGCCGCAGAAGCCCTTGCGCAGGAGCAGACTGATGGCAATGGCTGTTATAAAGATACTCAGTCCTGCGGGGTGAATGGTATCAAATTCGGCACCGAGCAGGAACCGTTTGGCGCTCACCAGGGCGCCCAGTGGTAAAAACGCCTCAACACTTGCGGGACGAGGGACATAGCTGTTTGTCACCGGATCAAGGGACCAGAGGTAGAAGGCGTAGAATTGCCAGGCAACGTAAAGGCAAAAGAGGGCGAAGAGTGACTGGCAGCAGAGGCGCAACATGCTGAGTCGTCTGATATCGGTTGACCTTGGTGACATGATTTCTGTTCCTGTTCTTAAATGAAAGAAAAAAAATTATCCTGACCTAATAGTAACAAAATCAGTGACAAATTGGGATTGATCCAGATCAATTTTTGATAAAAAAAATCTGAAACTCAATTTTCCGTTCTGGTTCACCATTATCAAAATGCAAAAGATTGACTTTCATATGCGGCCTGACTATATTGATGCGGTTATTTGTTGACACATGACAGGTGCGCATCGCTTTGGTGTGCCTTTGTAATAATACACATTGCTAGAGTTGGATAAAAGCTGAGTGAACAGGAGATAGGAAATGTCCAGTGTTGTGGTTGTTGGTACCCAATGGGGTGATGAAGGCAAAGGAAAGATTGTTGATCTTCTAACCCGCTATGCAGATTGTATCGTCCGCTTTCAAGGTGGAAATAACGCAGGTCATACCCTGGTTGTGGATGGTCGCAAATTTGTATTCCATGTCATTCCCTCTGGTATCCTCTACGAAGACAAACGCTGCATGATAGGAAACGGGGTTATTATTGATCCAGGTGTCCTTTTAGGTGAAATTAATGAGCTCAATGAAAAAGGGCTTCCCGTCACTCCCGAACGCCTGATCATCAGTGAAAATGCTCATCTTATCATGCCCTATCACCAGAGCATGGATCATGCCAAGGAAGCCTCTCTGGCCGTAGGCAAGAAGATCGGGACCACTGGTCGCGGTATCGGCCCCTGTTATATGGATAAGGTTGGGCGCGCCGGGATTAAGCTTGGTGATCTTCTTGATGATGACCTGTTCCGAGATAAGTTGCAGGCCAATGTGGAGGAGAAGAATTTTATGCTCACCACTAAATATAATAGTACACCCGTTTCATTTGACAGCATCTATGCAGAGTTCCAGAAGTTCATAGAGCAACTCGCCCCCTTTATCGGTAATGTTTCAGTGGAGCTTGATGTGGCCAGGAAGGCCGGGAAGGACATCCTTTTTGAAGGTGCCCAGGGAACTCAGCTTGATATAGACCATGGAACCTACCCCTTTGTGACTTCCTCCAACACCATTGCCGGAAATGCTTGTAATGGGGCTGGCTTTGGTCCGGCACATATCGACTCTGTCATCGGGATTCTCAAGGCATACACCACCCGTGTTGGTGAAGGGCCTTTTCCCAGTGAGTTATTCGATTCCGTAGGTGAGGAACTACAGCGTAAGGGTGGAGAGTTTGGAGCCACCACCGGTCGTAAGCGACGCTGTGGTTGGCTTGATGGTGTGGTTGCTGCCGATGCAGCCCGCCTCAACGGTCTTACTGGCCTTGCCATCACTAAACTTGATGTTCTCTCCGGTCAACCTGTACTGAAGATGGCCAACAGTTATGATCTCGATGGGAAGAAAGTTTCGGCCATGCCCTCTAATATTAACGAGGCCGCCAGGGTGCAGCCTGTCTATGAAGAGATGCCCGGCTGGGATGATGATATCACCGCTGTTCGTGATTATGATGACTTGCCCGTGAACGCCAAGGATTACATCAAGCGTATTGAAGATTTCACAGGGGTTGAGCCAGTAATCGTCTCCGTTGGTCCAGATCGTGACGAGACCATGCTTCTTAAAAACCCTTTTGATAAAAAATAGAGAATCATGGAGTCTTGTAACGTCAAGATTCTACAAAATGATTTTTTCAGATGCCCCAGCAATAGCGCAGGGTATTGTCTCATCACTAAATGATATGAGGTTTATGAATGGCAAGAATTACTGTTGAAGATTGTCTGGAAACCATAGGTGAAAATAAGCGTTTTGACCTTGTTCACCTTGCCGTGGAACGGATTCGTCAGCACAGACATGGTGAGCCCTATCTCGTGGAAGGAAAGAACAAGGAAGTCGTTATGACCCTTCGCGAAGTAGCTGCCAGCAAGGTTACCTTTGAGAATATTAAGGGCTTGCCAGACGCCGAAGAACGTGCCGCAAAGGCACTGGCTGCGGAGAATACTGAAGACGGAGAAGGGACTGATAATACAGAAGAAACAAAAGAGACCGATTAGTGGTGTCTTTTTTTAACCTGCCGGATTGAAGATTGTTCTATTAATATATACCGAATTGTAAGAGAAAAATGCAAAAATGTTATTACGAAGTACTTTCTGTGAGTAAATCTGCAGATGGTACCGTAATCAAGAAGGCCTATCGTAAGCTTGCCATGAAGTTCCATCCGGATCGTAATCCTGATGATAAGGAAGCTGAAGCATCTTTTAAGGAATGTACTGAGGCCTATGAGGTTCTTAGTGATTTGCAAAAGCGTAAGATCTACGATACTTATGGTCACGAAGGGCTAAAAAATAGTGGCTATCAAGGTCCTGGTAATTTTGATGATATGTTTTCAGGCCTTGGAGATCTCTTTGGAGACCTCTTTGGCGGTGGTGGCCGGGGCAGGAGTCGCCGTAATGGCCCGCAACCTGGTAATGATCTCCGTTATGATATGGAGGTCAGTTTTATGGATGCGGTTCACGGAATTTCCAAGGAAGTTGACATTAATCGGCGTGAGACCTGTTGGACTTGTGAAGGCAGCGGTTGTCGTCCGGGCCATAAACGTGAGACCTGTCCTAGTTGCAACGGGCGGGGGCAGGTTATCCGCTCTCAGGGGTTTTTTCAGGTATCTTCGACCTGCCCACAGTGTCATGGTGAAGGAGAAATCGTAACCGAACCTTGTGTTGACTGTGACGGTAGCGGCCTTCTGGAGAAGAGCAAAAAAGTCTCCTTGAAGATTCCGGCAGGGGTTGATACCGGGGCCCAGATGCGGCTGCGGGGTGAAGGTGAAGGTGGGCGTCGTGGAGGTTCTTCTGGAGATCTCTACGTCGTTATCCATGTGGATGAGCATGAGTTTTTTAAACGGGATCGGCAGACTATTTACTGTGAATTTCCCATTTCTATGGTTCAGGCGGCCCTTGGATGTAAGGTCGATGTTCCAACTATTCATGGTAAAAAGAAGATGGCTATTCCTGCTGGCAGTCAGTCTGGTGAACGTTTCACCTTAAAGGGTGAAGGGGTGGCTAGTCTGCGTGGCGGAAGCCGTGGTGATATGCTGGTGCAGTTGCAGGTCAAGACTCCCACCAAATTGTGTCAGGAACAGAAAAATGTCCTGGAAAATTTTGATCAGTTGTGTCAAAAACATGGGCAGAACAAAGAGGATGAAGGATTCTTCTCAAAACTCTTCCACGAAGTGATGGGGAAGAAAGAATAGAGAAGGTGGCAACTGGCATTGGACACTGCTCTAAAAGCTCATTACAATAGAATGTGATTATGACCCAAAACAGCGACCCGGCTTTCACCCATTTTGATGCCGATGGCAATGCTATTATGGTGGATGTCAGTAAGAAAATTGAGACCGAACGAATTGCTACGGCAAGCGGCATAATAGCCATGTCCCGTGAGGCCTATGACCTGGTGAAAAGCGGTTCTATGGCCAAGGGTGATGT
>CAYWMZ010000157.1:0-5721 GCA_964459485.1 uncultured Desulfocapsa sp.
CCGATTATAAACGAATGCTTGCCTATTCCAGTATTGAAAATATGGGGATCATCGCTTTTGGTAGCGGTATTGGCGGTCTTGGTGCCTTGGGTGCAGTTATACATATGATCCACCACTCCTTGATCAAATCCAGCCTTTTCCTCACTTCAGGTAATATCCTTCTCGGTTACGGTACCAAAAAGATGGAACAGACCGGGGGGATGATTTCTCTGCTCCCTAAAACCGCCGTTGCATTTTTCAGCGGTTTTATCGGGATCTCTGGCTTACCTCCTTTTGGTATTGTTATAAGTGAAATTTTAATTGTTCTGGGTGCCATGCATGGACATCATTCCATTGCAGTCGCTGTCTTTATCGGCGGCCTACTCCTTGTCTTTAGTGGTGCCTGTCGCCATCTCATTGGTATGACCTTTGGTCCTGCCAACATTGATGAAGTGCTGGTCAAAGAAAAAGCACCCCGTTTAATACCCTCTTATATTCTTTTGGGCACCTCGGTTCTTCTGACTTTTTGGATGCCGGATAAATTGTGGGATGTCATTACCCAAGCGGCTGCCCTCATTGGAGGTGGAATACATGGCTGAGTTACTCCTTGTACCAAACGGTAAGGCCGTTGATCGTGCGGAGCTACCACTCCTCAAATTTGACCTGTTCCGATCAGAACTCCTCAAAATCGCTAAAAATGGCTATATTGTCCAGTTCTTCGGTTATGAAGAGCATGGAGAACTTTTTGCTCTTGCAGTTATGCGCTTGGATGATAAGCTTTTTGCTGCTTGCACCAAACTCCCGGAAAGCTTTCCCTCTCTAACGGCAGAACTGGCTAAGTTTAACTTTTTTGAACGTGAACTCGCCGAACAGTTTGGTGTTATACCAGAAGGACATCCATGGTTTAAAATGCTGCGATATGAAAAGAACTGGCGCGGCAAACCAGATGCATTTGGCAACAACTACGAAGAAGAAATTCCAGGCCGTTATCCCTACTATCGTGTCAGGGGTGAGGAAATTCACCAGGTAGCCGTTGGTCCGATACATGCCGGTATTATCGAGCCTGGTCATTTCCGATTCCAATGTATTGGTGAGCGTGTATTACATCTTGAAATATCTCACGGGTACCAGCACCGAGGAATCGAACGACTCATGGTCAGTGCCCCTCCCCTGCGACGTCCATTTATCGCCGAAAGCATTGCCGGGGATACATCTATGGCTGGAAGTCTCTCCTACTGTCAGATCATTGAGGCATTAGCCGGGCTTAACGTCTCACCCGAAGCTAAGGTCATCAGGACTATTGTCCAGGAATTTGAACGTCTTGCCAATCATGTAGGCGATTTAGGTGCCATGAGTGGAGACGTAGCCTTTACCCCACCCGCTGCTTTTTTTGGTCGGATGCGTGGAGAATTTTTAAATCTTCTTTTATTGCTGTCAGGAAATCGTTTTGGCAAGGGGTTAATTCGACCAGGTGGAGTTGCTTTTGCCTCTGGTCAGAATGAAATTGCCGCTATAATAGCCAAGATAGAAGAGCTGCGCCCGGAGATTAATCATTGTATAGATCTTTTATTAACTGCTCATGTGGTTATTTCTCGTTTTGAGCAAAGCGGTCTGGTTTCTCGTGAGGCTGCTGAGCATCTTGGTATGGTTGGTCCGGCAGGCCGTGCTTCCTGGATGCCTTATGATGCACGGATAAGCTTTCCCACCGAATGTTATGCTGACATGCCTCCCTGTGGCTGGAATGCTCCTTCCGGCGATGTTCTTGCCAGAACCCGCATACGGGCTGTGGAAATTGAGCATAGTTTCGACTGCGTGATTCGCTTGCTGAAAAACAGCGGTGAGGTAACGCCAGTCAAACAGGAGGCTCACCCCCTGACCCCGTCTTCCTTTGTTGTCACTGTTAACGAGGCGTGGCGTGGAGAACTGTCTCATTGCGTTCTTACCAATGCTGATGGCGAAATTATACGCTATAAAATAAAAGACCCATCCTTCCATAACTGGGAAGCGCTGGCATTGGCACTTAGGGATGTGGATATATCAGATTTTCCAATCAACAATAAAAGCTTCGATCTCTCCTATTGCGGGATGGATCTCTAGGACAGAGAATGGAATGTAGTCGTAGTTGTTGATGTTTTGTTAGACGTTTGAACGTTCAACACATTTAACCTCGAACAATGTTCCCCTTTGCTTCCTTTAACCTTTAACCTCGAACCTAAAAAAAAAAACATGTTCAAGGTACTAAAAACACGATTTGAACAGGGTTGTCGTACCAATAAGTATCCGAAAGAACCGGTGAATCTTTTACCGAGTTATCGTGGATTGCCTACGGTTCACCAGGATTGCGACCCAGCCATTGTTCAAAAATGCTTCGATAACTGTCCGCAACAGGCTATCAATGCCATTGACAAGACCATCGACTTGGGTCGTTGTCTGTTCTGCGGCCTCTGTGAACAGATTTCAGAGGGGCAATTTGTTACCTTTAGCCAGGATTTCGGTTTGGGAAGCGCCCAGCGTGATGCACTCATTACTTCTGGTCCCCTGCCTGACCTTGCCGCCCACAGCAAGCAACATTTTAAAAAACTCTTTGGCCGTTCACTTCAACTACGCCAAATCTCCGCTGGAGGGTGTAACAGCTGCGAGGCAGATCTTAATGTTCTTGCTACCCCGTTTTTCGATTTAGCAAGATTCGGCATTGCCTATGTAGCTTCACCTAGGCATGCCGACGGAATTCATGTCACCGGACCTGTTACCCGCAATATGAAAGCTGCGGTTCTTAACGCCTACGAGTCCATATCTTCGCCTAAGGTTGTCATCGCTTCCGGGGTCTGCGCCATTTCCGGCGGCCCCTTTTATGGCAGTGATGAAGTGTCGAAAGGGTTGGACTCCATTCTTCCCGTTGACCTTTACATCCCTGGTTGCCCTCCTCATCCAATGACCGCTTTGCATGCACTCTTAAAATTCTTCAAATAGTACATTACTGGTAGCTCGATTTTTGGGTTTGACCAATACATAACAACAAAAACTTCAATAAGTTAAGATATTGTAGTAACTACTCACAGCATCAGAAAGACGTACAGAAACAATAAATGCTTCTATACGTTTTTATCTGATTTTTTCAGTGGCTTGTTATTGCAATGTTTTCATTCTCTGAGAATACTATTGACTTTCCATGGGTGTTGTCTGTACAGTGCTGCAAATGTATGAGAAGCTAGTGTGGATTACATTTTTCAAGGCATCAGTTTAGCCGTAATATTCACCTGTTTACAGGTATATGATAAGAGTAATGTGCTTTTTCAAAGTGTGTTGAGGCAACTTTTTTTTATCTCTCGCCCTCCCTCAAAAAGCGATTACTTATCACCTCACCCACCCATCTTGGTCGTATTCATGCGGCAAGTTGGTTCGAATCCCACCCTCTCCACCACCACTTTCTTTAAAATAATAAAGGTTCACTCAACCCATGTCTGTTCCACCAAACAAAAAACTATCACAACTTGCAGCAACAGCCATCTGCGGCAATGATATATCTTCCTCGGTTCTCTACGTTTCCGCCTTATCCATTATGGCGGCAGGCCAATATGCCTGGGTAGCCCTACTAATAGTCGCCGGAGTATTATTTCTCTTCCGGAAAATCTATGGCGAAGTGGTTGGAGCCTTACCACTTAACGGCGGAGCCTATAACGCCCTACTCAATACCACCAGTAAATCCATGGCCTCTCTGGCCGCCACCCTTACCCTGCTTTCCTACATGGCCACAGCGGTCATCTCTGCCTCTGAGGCCATTCTCTATCTTAAGACTATCGTCCCTATCCCGTCAGTGGCCCTGGCCACAGTGGCCCTATTGGCCCTCTTCATGGCCTTAACCATTTTTGGCATTGGAGAATCCGCCATTGTCGCCATTGTCATCTTTATCTTTCACCTTGTTTCCCTCACCCTGCTCAGCGGGACGGTGATCACCTATCTTTTCCAACATGGCCTGAGCACCTTTTTCGCCAACAATCAACTCCTTCCCCCCCACGGTTCAATACTCATGGCCATATTTTGGGGTTTTTCCGCCGCCATGCTGGGGATATCAGGATTTGAAAGCTCTGCCAACTTTGTGGAAGAACAACAGCAGGGTGTGTTTCCAAAGACCTTACGCAATATGTGGTTGGTGGTCTCCATCTTTAATCCACTCATGGCATTTTTGGCTCTAGCCACCATCCCCACCAGCCAAATAGGTCTTCATGAGGCGGATCTTCTCTCCTATCTTGGCCAACTAAGCGGCGGACATGGCTTGGCCACCCTTATCTCAATTGATGCCACTTTAGTATTAAGCGGGGCAGTGCTCACCTCTTTTGTCGGGGTCACAGGGCTTATCGAGCGCATTACCTTGGATCGTATTCTCCCTGGCTTTCTGCTCCATAAAAATAGCCGAGGCAGTTCAGACCGAATAATTATTCTCTTCTTTCTACTCTCAGTCTCTATCCTCTTTATTACCAGGGGTAAGGTGGACACCTTGGCCGGGGTATATACAATTGCCTTTTTGTCAGTCATGGCCCTCTTTGCCTTTGGCAATATTCTCCTCAAAGTCAAAAGAAAGAAATTACCCAGGCCGGAGCAGGCTAATCCCTTAGCTGTCACCATCGCCCTTATTGCAGTATTGCTTGCCTTATGGGGGAATATCTTTAAAGAAGCTCTCCCAAATGAACCGCCCAATATTGAGATATTCGCCGCCTATTTTATCCCCGCCATCCTCATCCTCACAATTATGCTTAAAAGGATTGCTCTCCTTGACGGGCTGCTCCACCTAATAGAAATGTTTTTTGTCCCTATCCTAAAACTCGTAAGCCGGGCCAACAAGGCAATCTATGCCACCATTGACCGGATTCAATCGCAAGAATTCGTCTTTTTCACCAGGGGGGACAATATTTCAAATCTTAACAACGTTCTCCTCTATATTAAGGATAACGAACATACCAAGAAGATTAAGATTGTTTATGTGGCTAGCGGCAAGGATGAAGAATGCACGGAAAAACTGGAAAGAGACATTGAATTTTTAGACAGAGGCTACCCTGAAATTGGCATTGAATTCATTAAGCTGAGAGGGGAATTCAATCCAGAGCTTATACAGGAACTCTCTGAAAAATGGCAAATCCCTCCCAATTTTATGTTCATTGGCTCTCCTGGAGATCGTTTTCCATACCCTATTCAGGAACTGGGAGGAGTACGCCTTATTATCTAACTTCAAATATCCCCCTCCTCCTAACAATCATATTTTTTCTGCCAGTAGGAACCTGTCAGGGTATAATCCGCCTCTTTCATTAACGAGGCGAAAGTATCCATTAACTCTTGTTTTTCTATTTTTATCTTTTCCCGATGTTATGCGACAGCCTCGTGATAAATATCTTGCCGAAGCTATCAAATCGCTACACATATTTTCTCTCACTGATTCTGCCCGGTGCCTGACTCCGGTCAAACAGCTTGGCACCTTCTGACTCAATTTTAAATGCAATGCTCTTCTAGCTGGGCATTTTGCCACGCCTGTTTCAACGTCCTGCCAAGCAAGGTTTGCGGTTTCCTGTATTCAGTTTGATGGCCCACAAAAACTCATCTTTTCTGCGTAGCCTATTATACCTTACAGTTCCGCCATAAATACGTATGCGGGAATTAAGCCCCATCTTTTTCTTTTCATAGAAAGATGTCATCCTCTGCTGAACATTCACTTTGTTCATGGAGAAACTGATGGCCGAAAAGACATTGAAA
>CAYWMZ010000158.1:0-3447 GCA_964459485.1 uncultured Desulfocapsa sp.
TTTGGTTCTTTGAGCGTTCTGTTGCAGAGATGGGATATCACTGGCAGTGGTATCAGATTCCCCGCTATCTCTACACCTGGGAAGATGGTGTTTTTGTGGCAGGCCCCTTGCTCTACGGTATGGGGGTGACCCTTAAGATATCAGCTCTGAGCCTTGTGCTGGCCTTTGTCATCGGCATGATCACCGCCCTGCTGCGGCTCTCAAACTCCATGGTGGGTCGGGTGCTGGCCCGGCTCTACTTGGAGCTGAGTCGAAATACGCCGCTTCTTATCCAGCTATTTTTTATCTACTTTGTTATGGGCCCTGTCTTTGGTCTGGATCGGTTCTGGGCAGCTGTGCTGTCGCTGAGTCTCTTTGAAGGGGCCTACGCCTCGGAGATATTTCGCTCCGGCATTATCGGGGTGGAGAAGGGTCAGTGGGAGGCGTGTCACAGCTTAGGGTTGGATATCAAACAGGCCTACCGCTTTATTATACTGCCCCAGGCAATACGGCGCATTTTGCCGCCCCTTGCCAGTCAGGCCATTTCTCTCATTAAAGATTCTGCTCTGGTGAGCACCATTGCCGTCTATGACCTCACCATGCAGGCCCAGGCCTTGATTTCAGAGACATATCTCACCTTTGAACTCTGGTTTAGCGTGGCCCTTATGTATCTTGCGGTGACTGTACTGCTCTCCTTTCTGGTGTCTTATCTGGAGAGGCGGATGGCACTTGAGTGAGGGGAAAAAGTATTTGGCAGCGGCAGGCAGGGGGGAGAATTTGTATTATTTTTCTGTTTGCAATATGATGGTCATTGGTAATTATTTCTATATTCCATTTTCAATATTGAGGAAAAGATGAAAAAAATAGCCTGTTTGTTCCTTTTCGCTTCACTGCTGTGCTCTCTTCTCGTCACAAGCCTTCCGGCCAGGGCGGGTAAGTTACAGAATCAACTTATTGCAGAATCCACCATCGATCAGGTCATGCGGCGCGGGGTATTGCGGGTGGGGATGGATACCTTTCTGCCTTGGGCCATGAAGGATAAAAATGGCAAGCTGGTGGGATTTGAGATCGATGTGGCCAGGAGACTGGCCAGTGATATGGGGGTCAAGGTGGAGTTTGTGCCCACTAAGTGGGCAGGTATTATTCCGGCTCTGCTCACCGGCAAGTTTGATGTGATTATCGGAGGAATGGGGATACAGACCAAGCGGGCTTTAAAGGTCAACTTCTCCATCCCCTATGACTATTCCGGTATGGCCATTGTTGCCCATAAAGAGAAGGCCGCAGGGTTTAATAGCCTGGCAGATTTCAACAGGCCGGATGTGGAGATTGCCTGTAAGCTGGGGACTACCGCAGTGACTGCCGTCAAAAAGTATATCCCCAAGGCAAAATTACGGCTCTTCGATGATGAGGCCCAGGCCTACCAGGAACTACGCAATGGCCAGGTTTATGCAGTGGTCGGTTCTGCGCCGCGTCCTGCCTATGAGGCCATTCGGTATCCAGAGACCATGTTTCTCCCCTTAAAGGGAAATTTTACCAAAGAGCCCATTGGCTTTGCGGTACGCAAGGGCGACTTTGATACCCTGACTTTTTTCAATAACTGGATCACCATCGTGAGCCACGAGGGCTGGCTTCAGGAACGGCACGACTACTGGTTTGGAAGCAGGGAGTGGGATGGTCTGCTTGAGTAGTTTTGTGGGACTTAAAAAAATCGAATATCGAACAGGGAATGTCGAATGTTTAAGTGCTGTTTTTACTGTCTCCAGGCTAAAGCTGTATGACCGGGGTCTATCTTGTCAAAAAGAAGTCCAGGCTGCTTGATATCTGTATCACCACAGCTCTTTTGGCTTCCCTGGCTTTTATTATTTATCGGATGAGTGTCGGGCTCAACTATCATTGGGACTGGAGCGGGATACCCCATACCCTCTTTCGCTGGGATGAAGAGAAGGGACGCTGGGTGAGCAATATCCTGATGGATGGCTTCTTGACCACCATCCGTCTCAGTTTCTGGGCCCTGATACTGGCCACTCTGATTGGGTTAGTGATGGGCATAGTCCGTACCCGGAAACGTCTTATCTTTCGTCTGGTGGGCCGCAGCTATGTGGAGCTGATCCGCAATATTCCGCCTCTGGTGCTGGTCTTTATCTTCTATTTTTTTGTCTCCGACCAGATTATGCCGCTCCTCGGGGTGGAGGATTTTATCCGTTCCCGTTCTCCTGTAACCCAGCAGTGGGCGGCCATCTTTGTTGCCCCACCCCAGCTCTTTACCGCATTTGTGGCGGGAATATTTACCATCGCCCTGTTTCAGGGGGCCTATATCACCGAGATTGTGCGTGCTGGTATCCAGGCCATTGCCAGGGAACAGTGGGAGGCCTCGGCGGCACTGGGCATGACCTGGTTGCAACAGATGCGTTTTATCATCCTGCCCCAAGCGGCACGGCAGGTACTGCCCCCCCTGGCCAACGAGTTTATCAACACCATTAAATATTCATCCATAGTCTCCATTATCTCCATCCAGGAGCTCACCTTTCAGGGACTCCAGGTGATATCCTCCACCCAACGTACCAATGAGGTGTGGCTCACTGTGTCCGGGATGTATCTGCTGCTCTGTTTTACGGTTTCACTCTTTGCCCGCCGCCTGGAACTCTCCCTTGCGCTGAAGTCTCATTGACGCCGCTATCCTTGCCTTGTTTTCCTGCCCCAGACCTGCTACATTGCGGCCATTACGCTCTTTTATAGTTTAACGGAAAACAGGGTTCACATAATTATGCACTATACTAAGGTTTGCCTCCACACATTTGGTTATGTCCTGCCTCCCAATGTCTTGAGTTCCCATGGTATAGAAGAGCGGTTGGCTCCGCTGTACCAGCGGCTTAAACTCCCTGCCGGTCGCCTGGAGTTAATGAGTGGTATAGAAGAACGAAGGCTCTGGGACAGAGGAACCCGACCAAGTCAGGCAGCTGCCCTTGCCGGAAAGGAGGTTATGGACAGGGCAGATCTCGATCCCGAATCCATAGAATGTCTGATATTTACCTCCGTGTCCCGGGATATGATGGAGCCAGCTACTGCCTCCTTTGTCCACCATCAACTTGGTCTTTCAGAAGACTGCCTCCTCTTTGATCTTTCCAACGCCTGTCTGGGATTCCTGGACGGTATGGTGATGCTGGCCAATATGATAGAGCTTGGTCAGGTGCGAAATGGCCTTGTGGTTTCAGGTGAAACGGCAGAAGAGCTGCTGGAATCCACCATCCAGGCTCTGCTGGCGGATGAGAGCCTCACCCGTAAGACAATCAAACCCGCCTTTGCCTCCCTCACCATCGGTTCCGGATCTGTTGCCCTCTACATGTGCAGTCTGCGGCCCGGCATGAATAAACCACGTCTGATCAACGGGGCCTGGAAGAGCAATACCAGCCATTCCAATCTGTGCCAGGGTGCCCAGAGTGGTGGGGCCACAACACTTATGAACACCGA
>CAYWMZ010000158.1:3547-5631 GCA_964459485.1 uncultured Desulfocapsa sp.
CCAATCTGTGCCAGGGTGCCCAGAGTGGTGGGGCCACAACACTTATGAACACCGATTCGGAAGAGTTGCTGCGGCGCGGTGTGGAGACGGCCCATCTCACTTGGCAGGAGTTTTCCTCCATCCCGGGCTGGAATGATGATACTATCGACAGATTTTTCTGCCACCAGGTTGGTACGGCTCACGCCCGCCTCCTCTTTGATACCCTGGGGCTTGATTTGGAGAAGAATTTTGAGACCCTGGCCAGCCTTGGTAATGTGGGCTCGGTATCGGCTCCCATCACCATGGCCATGGCCATTGAGCAGGACTGCTTTCGGCGTGGGGAGAAGGGGGCTATGCTTGGAATTGGCAGTGGAATCAACTGCATGATGCTGGGTATTGAGTGGTGATATGATGGATGACGTACTTAGCAAAGAGCAGGGCAGGAGCCTGCTGCACCTGGCCCGCTGGACCCTTGCTGGAGAGTTTGGAGAGCAGAAAGAAGAGTGTCCTGTGCTGGACGCTGCCCTTGATGCCGAATATGGAACATTTGTGACCCTCAAGATAGCGGGCAGGCTGCGGGGCTGTATTGGCAATATCCTGCCCAGTGGCTCGGTGGCAGAGGGGGTGCGGCGCAATGCTGTCCACGCCGCCTTCCATGATTCCCGTTTTTCCCCGCTCACAAACGCAGAACTGGGTGAGCTGGAGATCGATATTTCCGTTCTTAGTAAACCCCATATCCTGGAATATTCTGATGGGGATGAGCTGATTGCTAAACTGCAACCGGGGCGGGACGGGGTTATTCTCAGCCTGGGTACTGCATCGGCCACCTTTCTGCCCCAGGTCTGGGAGCAGCTTCCCACAGCTGAGATGTTTCTAGGTCACCTGTGTCGTAAGGCGGGGCTGATGGAGAGTGCCTGGCGGGAATCTCAGCCCCGTATCGAGGTCTATCAGGTGCAATGTTTTGAAGAGGAGCAGAGATGAAAGAGGTACAGCTCAGTGAGGGGTTAAGTCATGAGGTTGCGGCCATCTACGATGAGATGGCATCCGACTATGCAGATGTTGCCCAAAAGCTGAATTTCAGCTGTGACGGCTGCCCGGATAACTGCTGCGACTCATACTTTCAGCATCATACCTACACCGAATGGGCCTATCTCTGGCAGGGTTTTCGTGCACTCGATGCAGCAAGACAGGAAGAACTCCTCGATCGTTCCACCAAGTATATTGTGGCCTGCGAGGCGGCACTTGCCAAAGAGGAACGGCCCCAGGCGATGTGTCCCCTCCTTGATGAGGGTCGTTGTACCCTCTACGCTCATCGTCTGATGGTGTGCCGCACCCATGGAGTCCCGGCATCCATGCGCAGACCCGATGGCCAGATCTTGAATTTTCCAGGCTGCTTTCGCTGTCAGAAGATCGTTAAAAAGAAGTTTGTCCACGATTCCCAGGCACCCCATGTAGAACGTACCCCGCTCCTGCAACGGCTGGTCGCCGTTGAACGGGAATTTATGGGGGAAAAGCTTCACCTCTATCCACGGGTCAAGCTGACCATAGCCCAGATGCTGGTGCAGGGCCCTCCCGCCATTCCCACACCCCACTGTGAACGGCCGGGGATAGTCTAAGATGTATAATCCCGGTGCAGAGATCGTTCAGATTGTAGATCGGGATAATAGGGAAGCAGAGATGTTGCCCCGATTTGTCATGCGGCAGCAGGGTCTTATCCACCGCGCCTCCTATATCCTGGTCTTTAACGATCAGGGCCAGCTCTTTCTCCAGAAACGAACAGCGACCAAGGATCTCTATCCATCCTGCTGGGATGTTGCGGCGGGTGGCGTGGTTCTTGGAGGTGAATCCTATGAAGACTCGGCAGTAAGGGAACTTTCAGAAGAGTTGGGGGTGCAGGTTGAGTCCATGACTGCCCTCTTTGATCAGTACTTTGAAGAAGAGGAGAACCGGGTCTGGGGCAGGATCTTTTCCTGTGTCCATAACGGCCCTTTTCACTTACAGAAGGAAGAGGTGGCATCGGGGCTTTTTATGGATGTTCCAGCCATCTTTAAACTTTCAGAGCAAGAAAAATTTACCCCTGACGGGATTGATATACTAAGCAAGGT
>CAYWMZ010000159.1:0-5552 GCA_964459485.1 uncultured Desulfocapsa sp.
CCACAGGAGGTGCTTGACGCAAGAGACGATGATCGCCTCATCCTGTTTTGTGGAGCTGGTATATCTAGGCAGGCAGGACTCCAAGATTTCAAAGGGCTTGTCGATCAGGTTTATACCAGTCTGCCAGATTCACAAAATGCATCCATGGCAACACCTAGTGTGCCAACCTTTCTTCCGACAATGTCATCCCCATAAGCTTCAAAGTTAACCTCGCTGTCTATGGAGGCAGCAATTGAAGAGAATACGTAATTATCAGGATTTTCAAGCATGTAATTTGTGATTGGCGTTACTCTACTTTTGTTCAATTCCCTTTGTGCCCTGAGCTTTGGTGGGTTATCAACAACTGTCATTTGAAACATGGTAGGTAGCAATTTTAGAGGGCACATAGTAACATAATATTCTTTGCCTCCCTGAACGCCTCGTATTGCTGGAAATGAAATGGAATAATCTTTAGATATTGTTTTCGCGCACATTGCTTTTCCTCGTTCGGTGGTGAGTTTTCCGTCCAATGGGTGGAAGTTAACATGTAGACTTCCAGAATGAAGGGCAAAACTTCCAAGCGGTATTTGTGTATATCTTGCCAGTTGTATGAGCTGTGCACTATCAGGTGATTTTGAAATGGTTGTAAAACAGTTGGAAGTGGATAGTGGCAGGCATCCAGTTATAGTTCTCGATTTTGAAACAACAGGTCTTTCCCCAAACCATGGAGACAGGGCTATAGAAATTGGGGCTGTCCTCATTGAAAATGACGAGATTACTGACAGTTTCCAAAGTTTGATGAATCCGGGCTTCAGGATCAGTTCATTTATAGAATCCTATACTGGTATAAGTAATAGCATGGTAGTTGCAGCACCATCTTGTGAAACAGTGATGAAAAAGTTTGCAAACTTCATTGGTGAGCATCCCCTTGTTGCACACAATGCATCTTTTGATAAGAAATTTCTTGATTCTGAGTTTGAACGTCTTTCAAGACCGAGAAGCAATAGTATGGCTTGTTCGATGCTGGCATCTCGTCGGATTTACCCAGAGGCTCCCAATCATAAGCTTGGGACACTCGTAAGATATTGTGATATTGAAACAGATGGAACCTTCCATAGAGCTTTGGCTGATGCTGTAATGACAGGGCATCTCTGGATTTCTATGATAGACCATATTAAAGATGTCTTTGGTGTTGAGTCTGTACCATTTGAGTTGATGCATGGACTGACAAAGGTCTCTAAGGCAAAAGCATCTTCTTTCTTACGAAAAAATGCCACTAATCAACAGTTAAATTAATCCACACAAAAACAACAGAGGATAACAGTCTAATGAACAAAACAGAGCTTATTGATCAAATTGCAGAGTCCGCAGAAATCACAAAAAAGGAAGCAGGGGATGCTCTTAATGCTTTTACGGATGCAGTCACAGATACCTTGAAGAAAGATGACAAAGTGACATTAATTGGTTTCGGAACCTTCTCTGTATCAAAGAGAGCAGCTCGTAATGGTCGTAATCCACAAACAGGTAAAACAATTAAAATTCCAGCAAAAAATGTTGCAAAATTCAAGGTGGGAAAGAAGCTTGATGAAGCTGTTCAGTAAAACAGATAAAATTTTTCAAATCAGAAAGGATAGAAATGCTTCCCTTCTAATCTCCCAGCCGATGGTTGTGTTGCGGTACTGTAAATAGTTAAGACAATACACATTATCTTAACAATACTGGTTTATTGTGTCATTGTTTTGACAGTTTGTTGGAGGTGCCGATGGCGAAGGAACGCCATCCTACCAATTGCTAGAATTCTGTTATGTTTTATGGACTCCATTTTTTTCTTGTTTCGCCGTATGATTTCACCTCTTGTGTTTTGATCATGCTTGTATAATTCAATCGACGTATATATAGTGGGTATATAGCAAGATATTCGAAGGAGGATAATATGGCAACAGGATCAATTTTTGTTAATAATCGAACACAGGCCGTCAGGCTTCCAGTTGGTTCCAGATTTCCCGAAGGAGTTAAGAAAGTTGTCGTGCGTGTGTTAGGAAAAGATCGAATACTGTCTCCGGTTGAAAATACATGGGACAGCTTTTTCATGTCCGAGGAAAAAGTGACAGATGACTTTATGACTGAACGTGCATCCCAGGAACAACAGGATCGAGAGGCCTTTTGATGCTGAAGTATATGCTAGATACAAATATTGTTATCTATGTGATAAAAAATCGGCCAATTAGTATTCTGGATGTGTTCAACCTTCATGCCGGCCAGATGTGTATAAGTTCTATTACGTTTGCCGAGTTGTTGCATGGCGTTGAGAAAAGTGCCAAACCTGAACACAATTTAAGGCAAGTGGAAGATTTTGTTTCCCGGCTAGAAGTTCTGGACTATGGCATTAAGGCTGGAGGGCATTACGGAGATATTCGTGCGGACCTTGAAAAGAAAGGCACAACCATAGGGATTAATGATCTTCATATTGCTGGACATGCAAGAAGTGAAGCAATGGTCTTAGTTACAAACAATCTGCGTGAATTTGATCGTGTTGAAGGGTTGCGTTTGGACAATTGGGTCTAACTTCTGAGAAGTTGCGTTTACCGTCAGAGCCAAAATGAGGTTGATATAGTTTTTACGTGGTATGAACGGCAGCGTAGAGGGTTAGGTCTTGAGTCTCTTGATTGTGTTGATATCGCTGAAATGAAAAAGGTCACGCAACATCTGCTGTTATTGCTTGGTCGTCTTGATTCTGATTGCTTATTAAATAATGCTATGCCCAAAAATATCGAATATAGATAGCAACAGGAGGTCGCTATAGTGCCTATTTGTTGGATAATAGCCGGTCCCAATGGTGCAGGGAAGACAACTTTTGCCTTAGAATACTTACCGGAGGTGGCAGGGTGTCGGAATTTTATCAATGCTGACCTTATTGCTGCAGGATTATCGCCACTTGCACCTGAGCGGGAATTGATAACAGCCAGCCGGATGCTCTTAAGGGAGTTGGAATCTCATATTGTCGATAGAGAAGATTTTGCTTTTGAAACGACTCTTTCTGGTAGGGGGTATTTACGACTAATAAAAAGATTACAAAAGGAAGGCTGGCAGGTTGAACTTGTGTATTTGGCTCTGCCTAGCGTGGAAATGTCATCGGCCCGGGTGGCGGAGAGGGTAGCTCATGGGGGCCACAATATATCAGTAAAAGATATAAACAGACGTTTTCCTCGCAGTCTGCACAATCTTTTACAGGACTATAGTGGCCAAGTGGATCATGCCCGTTGTTTTATGAATTTAGATGATGCCTCTGAGTTGATTTTTGAGCAGCAGAGAGGAGAGCGCATCGTTGTCCACGAATTATATTATAAATTGCTTCTTGAGGAGGCAAACAAATGAAACAAGTATCCATAGAAACCCAGAAGATGCTCGACTCGTTAAGAAAGTCTGTACGCAATGCCCTGGAGAAGAAAAAACGGCTGGGACAATATGCAGTAACCTGGGATGGGAAGAAGCCTGTTGTTATAGATTTTTCATATTCGCAGGGGATGGGGGACAAGACGCAATAGAAGTTGCGCACGTAACTTGTCATACGTTTCAATAAAAGGGTAAAGGAGAAGCTGTTGTTCATGTTCAATAACGGCTTTCTTGGATGTCTCTTCCTGCCAACGGTATATTGAGATGAACCCTATTCGTGCTGGCATGGTCAATCATCCGGGAGAATACCACTGGTCCAGTTACCAAACTAATGGCAAAGGTGACGAATCTACTCTGCTCACTCCTCATATACTTTATCAGCGCCTTGGCCGGACAGCAGTAAAACGACAGGAAGCGTACCGGGATCTGTTTCATTGTGCGATTAAGTCTGCGGAAATGGATAAAATTCGACAAGCTACGAATGGGAATTTTGCTTTGGGCAATGATAAATTCCAGCAAGCAATCAGCGCAGTACTGGGTTGTCGTGTGACCCCAGGAAAGGCTGGACGCCCGAGAAAAAGAGAGCACTAGGGGGAGGCAAACAATGGGAAGATTCCAACTAGGTGTTTTTTATCGTGATTGTTTTGATTGGACATAAAATGTCTTCCCTGTATGTTTAATGTTTAGAGTGATTGAAATATTCATCTGGGTAATAATCTTTCCAGATGAGGACAGCCTGTCAGAGTAAACGATGAAACTAATTGAACTCGAAACAAAACGATTGAAATTGCGTCAGTGGTGCTTGGAAGACCTGAAGCCTTTTGCTGCATTGAATGCAGACATGAGAGTCATGGAGTTCTTTCCTGCTCCGCTTACTCTGAATGAAAGCGACGCAATGGCAAATCGTTGTAGGGCACTGATCGCTGAACGAGGATGGGGATTTTGGGCTGTAGAGAAAAAAGGAACTGGTAACTTTATGGGGTTTGTGGGGTTGCACATTCCCATTCCAGAGTTGTCATTTTCTCCCTGCGTGGAGGTGGGGTGGCGGCTGGCTTTTCAGTATTGGGGTAAAGGCTATGCGACAGAAGCGGCAAAGGCAGCCCTTAGTATCGGTTTTAAATCCCTTGTATTGCCGGAAGTGGTGTCATTCACTCCAGTTGGTAACATCAGATCCCGTGCGGTGATGGAACGACTTGGCATGAAATTAATGCCGCAAACTTTTGAGCATCCAAGTGTGTCAGGTGGCAGCGATCTTCGCGAACATTGTTTGTATAGATTGCCATTTAGTTGGTGGGCAGGCAAAAATCTACATTCAGCTCCAGCCCTTTACTCTACAGAGGGTAAATAGATTCCCCCAAGGTTGAGATTGCTAAAAAGATCTCATGAATTTGCTTTTATAAATATCAATCGGGCAGTGACATGAGAGGCATTTGTGGGTTTTTCGATAGGCTTCGTCGGAAAATATCTCGTTTTCTCTACCACATAGGTGGCAGCTCATCAGATAGATATGTAGTGTAGGCTTAGGGGTCATTTCCATCCAATTTTTTGATATTGCCATCATTAAACTCAAATTTTCAACAGAATAATTTACCATCATTGTTATGTTTCACAATGAGAGCCCTGAACATCTCAACAAGTCCTCTTGTTAGTGTGTATATGTATTCGATATTAAGATTGTCCTGTGCTGTTTTGTCGTAAGCGCCCAACTAACCACACTCAACCAATCGTGCAGATGCCATATGCTCCTGGGTAAGATTCCAAGGCAACAACGCCTCGTAGTCTTCCAAAGATGCCGCCAAGGGTAATTTGTCAAATATGTGCCGCAAATAAGCGTACGGCTCAAGCTTGTTCATCTTAGCTGTTTCGATCAGGCTATACAGCAATGCACTGGCCTCAGCTCCTTTTGGCGTGCCACTGAACAGCCAGTTTTTACGTCCGATTACGAACGGGCGAATGCTGTTCTCGGCCATATTATTATCTATCGTGAGGCCACCATCTTCAATATACCCAGCAAGTCGTTTCCATTGGTTCAGGGTATACGCTATAGCTTTGCCAAGTAATCCTTTCTGTGGTGTTAGCTGGATTTCTTTTGAGAGCCATTTTCTGAAGTCGTTTAGAATTGGCTTCGCTTTTTCCTGCCTCATCCGGTAAATATCCCTATGCGACCACTTGCGTTTCTG
>CAYWMZ010000160.1:0-5546 GCA_964459485.1 uncultured Desulfocapsa sp.
CCACACCCTGAAGGTACATTGCGATACGTTCCAGACCATAGGTGACCTCAACTGTGGTGGGATTGAGATCAATGGAGCCGGCCTGCTGAAAATAGGTGAACTGGGTGATCTCCATTCCATCCAGCCATACTTCCCAGCCAAGTCCCCAGGCCCCCAATGTGGGTGACTCCCAATCGTCTTCAACAAAGCGGATATCATGCTCCATAAGATCCAGGCCGAAACGTTTCAGGCTGCCAAGGTAGAGTTCCTGCACCTCAATGGGCGAGGGTTTAAGGACTACCTGGTATTGATAGTAGTGCTGAAGGCGGTTGGGGTTGTTTCCGTAACGCCCATCGGTGGGACGCCTTGAAGGTTGCACATAGGCGGCCTTCCAGGGCTCTGGCCCAAGGGAGCGAAGAAGGGTGGCTGGGTGGAAGGTTCCGGCGCCTACCTCAAGGTCATAGGGCTGCTGGATGACACAACCCTGGTCTGCCCAGTATTGATTCAACGTAAAGATGATATCCTGAAAGTTCATTGGATGGTCCTGTGATTATTGGGAGCTTGCTTTTTATTCGATGCTGATTATTTTTCACATGTATCTTTCCCACGTTGTTTCTCTAAGAGACGTCTACACAAATGGGCAAGTGTAACCTTTAATATTTACCACAGCGATTATCACGGGTAAATCATTATTTTCCTGCAATTGAGGGAAATGCTCGAAATGTTATCGAATTTTTATTTTATAGGTTCTGTCTATGCTCCCCTTACAATCCCTGTCTGGCATTGATGAGATTCTTGCCTCCACTAAAACCATAGCCCTGGTTGGCTTCTCACCCAAAGCGAATAGACCCAGCCATATGGTTGGCAAATATTTGATGGAGGCGGGCTTTACTGTCTATCCGGTAAACCCCGGTCTCAGTGAAGTCCTGGGGGTGAAAGTCTATCCCGATCTGGCTTCCATCCCCGTTGCCATTGATGTTGTTGATATATTCCGGCGCAGTGAGGATGTGTATCCCATTGTGGAGTCTGCCATTGCAGTAGGGGCCAAGGTCATCTGGATGCAGCAAGGGATAGTCAATACCGACGCTGCTGCTCTGGCCGAGAAGGCTGGATTGCAGGTGGTGATGGATCGTTGTCTTAAGATTGATCACGCAGCCCGTATCCATAACCTCTCTACCTAATCAGGAGCCTATGGAACCCACTCAAATCAGTGTCCGCGGGGCCAGGATGCACAATCTTAAGAATATCGATGTTGATATTCCAAGAAACAGTCTGGTGGTCTTCACCGGCCTCTCCGGCTCCGGAAAATCCACCCTGGCCTTTGATACCCTCTATGCCGAGGGCCAGAGGCGTTATGTTGAATCCCTATCCACCTATGCCCGTCAATTTCTGGGACAGATGGATAAGCCGGAGGTGGATGCCCTTGAAGGGCTCTCCCCCGCCGTCTCCATAGAGCAGAAGACCACCTCCAAAAATCCTCGTTCCACCGTGGGCACAGTCACTGAGATTTACGATCATCTGCGTCTCCTCTTTGCCCGATGTGGAAGGCCCTATTGCCCCGAATGTGGCGATGAAATCCGTTCCCAGTCCATTGAGGATATGGTTAACAGCCTCCTTGCGCTCCCTGAAGGCACAAAACTTGTTCTACTGGCCCCGATGGTTACCGGAAAAAAGGGACGGCATGAGCAGCTTCTGGCCCGTATTCGCAAGGAAGGCTTTGTGAGGATACGCATCGATGGTGATATTGTGCACAGCGATGATATTCAGGCCCTGGAAAAGAATAAACGCCACTCCATTGAGGTTGTTGTTGATCGTGTGGTTATTAAGGAGTCAGCTGGGCGCAGGCTCAGTGATTCTATCACCACTGCGGTCAAACTTACGGAAGGCTTTCTACTGGTTCATTTTCCAGAGACCGATGACGAACAGCTCTTCAGTGAGTTTGCTGCCTGCCATCGTTGTGGTATCTCCATGCCGCGGCTCTCCACTCAACTCTTCTCATTTAACAATCCCCAGGGGGCCTGTGAAGAGTGCGGTGGTCTTGGGGTGAAACAGTTCTTCGATCCAGCACTTGTTGTCCCTGATTTTTCCATCAGTATAGCTAAGGGAGCCATTGCGCCGTGGGGCAGACGCTCAGGAGTCAGCTACTCTGGACAGCTCCTTGAGGCCGTGGCCAAACATTTCTCATTTTCCATGACCACCCCTTTTGGAAAGTTGTCTAAGCGACATCGGGAGATCCTTCTCTATGGATCGGGTGCTGAGGAGATATCCTTTTATTATAAAAAGGGAAGGCGGGAAATGACCTCGGTCAAACCCTATGAAGGGGTCATTCCCCAGCTTAATCGCCGCTTCCACGAGACCCAGTCCGGAATGATTCGTGAGGAACTGGGACGGTATATGAACGAGCAGATCTGCCCCAGTTGCCATGGCGCACGTCTCAAACCCGATGCCCTTGCAGTACGGGCTGGTCGCTGGTCTATTTATGAACTCACCTGCCTCTCCATAGAAAAAATGCTGGAACATCTCCCCTTAATACCCTTCACAGATCGGGAGCGGCAGATTGGGGAGCCCATACTCAAAGAGATAGTAGATAGGCTTTCCTTCCTTGAGGATGTGGGCCTGGGTTATCTCTCTTTGGAGCGTCGCTCCGGAACCCTCTCCGGTGGCGAGGCCCAGCGGATTCGTCTGGCTTCGCAGATCGGTTCCCGATTGGCCGGGGTCCTATATATACTTGATGAACCGAGCATCGGTCTGCATCAGCGTGATAACCAAAAATTAATCAATACCTTGGTTGAACTCCGGGATATGGGGAACAGCGTCATTGTGGTGGAACACGATACCGATACCATTATGACCGCAGATTATGTCCTTGATATGGGACCGGGCGCTGGTGTCCACGGTGGTGAGGTCGTTTATAGTGGTGAGGTGCAGGGTCTCCTGGACTGCGAAGCATCACTTACCGGGAACTATCTGTCCGGAAGCAAGAATATCGCAATCCCTGACAAGAGGAGGAAGGCGGGCCGGGGCCAGTTCCTGCGTCTCAAAAACGCCACCGTCAACAATCTCAAAGGAGTTAATGTTGCATTTCCATTGGGTGTTATGACCTGCGTCACAGGTGTCTCCGGATCCGGAAAAAGTTCACTAGTTATAGAATCCCTGTCTGCGCTGGTCAAAGAGGGAATGGCCAAGAAGGGAGATCGGGTTCAAATCGGTAAAGCATCTCTTACGGGACTTGGCAAGATTGACAAGACCGTTGATATCGATCAGAGCCCCATCGGCAGAACTCCACGATCCAATCCTGCCACCTACACCGGAGTTTTTACACCCTTGCGTGAGCTCTTTGCTCGTCTGCCGGAGTCTCGCCTCAGGGGCTACAAGATAGGTCAATTTAGTTTTAATGTGAAGGGAGGGCGCTGTGAAGCTTGTGAAGGGGAAGGGGTGAATAAGATAGCCATGCATTTTCTGCCCGATATCTATGTGGTGTGTGAGGCCTGCCAGGGAAAACGTTATAACCAGGAGACACTTGAGATCCGTTATCGTGGAAAAAATATCCATGAGGTCTTGGAAATGACTGTGGAAGAGGCCCTGGACTTTTTCAAGAATATCCCGCCGGTGAAGAACCGACTACAAACCCTTTATGATGTTGGCCTTACCTATATTAGTCTGGGTCAGTCGTCGGTTACTCTGTCCGGTGGAGAGGCCCAGCGGGTGAAGCTTGCCAAAGAACTCTCTGGAAGACCCAGCGGCAAGACCCTCTATATCCTAGATGAGCCAACCACCGGATTACATCCGGCCGATATTCAACATCTCCTCCATGTTCTGGGACGACTTGTTGATAATGGCAACAGTGTTGTCGTAATTGAGCATAATTTAGATGTTATCAAAACCGCTGACTGGGTAATTGATGTGGGACCTGAGGGTGGAGATCATGGCGGTAATATCGTAGACTCCGGGACCCCTGAGGATCTTGCCGCCAATGAGGATTCCTACACCGGATATTATCTGGCCCAAGTACTTGAGGATTCTTTGTATAAAGAGGTGCAGGGTGCTCCTAGGTGACATCAGGAACAGCTTGCCTGCCGTTACCTTATTTTCTTTGCGTAACGACTCGATTTGCTGTTTAATAAGGAAGAATTTTAGAGGTACACAGCCCCTGAGTGTATCCGTTACAGAAGGTTTAGGCTTTTTATTATATTATTGAGGTAAAGTATTATGGCAGAAGAACAAGCTAATAACGGTGGTGTTGATGAGAACAGCCCCGTTTTTCGTATGCAGAAGATGTATATCAAAGATTTTTCATTCGAAAACCCCAATGCCCCAGGGGTGTTTCAAGTTCCTAATCAGGAGCCTAAGGTTGAGGTCAGCCTAAAGTTGAATAATAAAAAACTTGACGATGACCACTATGAAGTCTCCTTGCAGATCACCGCAAAAATTGTTGATAAGGGGAATAACGACAAGACCATGTTCATCTTGGAGATTGAACATGCGGCTGCCTTTATGATGAAAAATATCCCGGCAGAGCATCAGGAAATGGTACTTGGAGTTGATTGTCCGACTCTGCTCTTCCCCTTTACCAGGCAGATTGTGAGCCAGATGTCTGTTGACGGTGGTTTTATTCCCTTTCTGATGGAACCCATCAACTTTATGGCCCTGTTTCAGAATTCTAAACAGGAGGCAGCCGCAGCTGCCCAGAATTAATTCCTGCGCTTAGATACGGGATTACAACTATCCTGATGCCTGTTTCTGTATAGGAAGGGCAAAACCAAAAAAAAAGCCCGGATAAGCAATTTGCTTTCCGGGCTTTTTTTTCATTTACTGCTAAGTAGGGTCAGAACCTACATTTTACAGTCCATAGGCCACAAAGTTATCAATCAGGGTGTTGACTCCTTTATTGATGGCCTTATCAAAGAGGGCATCATACTGGCTCTCTGCCATGATAGATTCAGGGGAAACCTTAACGTCAACCCTGTTTGTCCAGACTAGGTTGCCCGTGGCGGCTTCCTGAACCCAGATACGCAGCTGTACAACAGCTTGGTCAACTTTGCCGCCATTTTTGGCCATGTGCCCGGCAGCCGCTCCAAGAGCTCCCCAGAACACGGTGTTGGATGCGGTTCCCGACATACCAAAAAGCTCACTTGCAGAATCCGGGTCAAAAGGACCACCGGCAACATTACCGAGCAGTGATCCCCAGGTACCACCTGCGAGCATATTGCCCCAGGCATCATACTGGTCGGAGCGGGCAAAACCATTTATTGCCTGGCTGGTTGTGCCAGTTATAAAGGGAATAAGACCTTTCTTCCAGGGAGCCCAGGTGTGTTCTTCTCGGGTCTTAAATTCGAGGATCCGGCCCCGCACAATATAATCGGCTTTAAATTTACGTCCAAGTTTTGCAACAGCAGCTTGATCCAGTGCGTGGGCACCGGGGCTCCCGGAAACAGTTTTTCCAGAGTGCATCTTCTGATTCTGAATATAACCGCGAAGCTGATTCTTCATCACGTCAGACCATTCATTGTTCAGTTCTTCGGAGAGACTGAGGGTATCGTTTTCATCATATGGAACTACGTTAATGA
>CAYWMZ010000161.1:0-856 GCA_964459485.1 uncultured Desulfocapsa sp.
TCCTAGAATCGTGTCATTAAAACAGACAAATATAATCTGTTTTATATTCCTGGCATTTTTCAGAAAGGCCTCGGTTTCATGTAGGGCAATGGTACAGGCCTGATCGGCGGGAAAATGGTACACCCCGCAGCTAATGGCGGGAAATGCTATGCTTTCAAGTTTGTGGATTTCAGCCAGTTGCAAACAATTCCGGTAGCAGGAGCTAAGGAGCTCGGCTTCATTGACATGGCCTCCCTGCCACACCGGGCCCACGGTATGGATAACATGACGGGCCTTGAGCCGGTAGGCCCCGGTGATCCGGGCCTCCCCTGTGGGGCAACCGCCAATGGTTTCACACTCCTCAAGCAGTGCAGGGCCTGCGGCCAAATGAATGGCACCATCCACCCCGCCCCCTCCGAGCAGTGAATTGTTGGCGGCGTTCACTATGGCATCGACTTTGAGGCTGGTGATATCACCTCGGATAATCTCGATGCAGCTCATGTCTTTTCCAGATGGGCCAGCTCTTTTTCAAGGATGGTGCCAAGAGTGAAGGCCATTTCACCCACAAGTCGAATACAATCTTTTCGGGTGGAAAGCGGATTAATATAAAATGCCCGTACCTGGCCCGGTTTAGACCAGTCCACCCTGGCGATATCGCTACAGTTCTGGCCTCCGTACTCTTTGCACAGGGCCTCAAATTCAGATACCAGTTTGTGGCTGGCTCCCCACATGCGCGGGTTTTCCTTTTCTGTCAGGTTGCCTCTGCCATGCAGGGCAGAGACGGCCACCACTGCCCCGGTGAGGATACCACACACGGAACCGGAACCGGCAATCCCGCCTCCAAGAGCGCCAACGGCTTTGATCACGTTTTCATCAT
>CAYWMZ010000161.1:866-5537 GCA_964459485.1 uncultured Desulfocapsa sp.
GTTTATCTTTTCCAGGCCCACGGCCAGGACGGCTTGACTTCAATGGAGACGCTTTTTAAAGAGCTTCATCGCCTTTTGGCGCATTTCTTCGGGGCTCATGATGGTTTTCCTCGGGTGTTACTGGTATGATATGAATGGTTTGTTGGCTCATAATAGTAATAATTCAGGTTGATCGCAACAAAGACCGGCACAATACCACGCTTTACCTTAGCCTTTGAAAAGGATCTGTCAGTGATAGACACCCACAGTCATATTGATCTGCCCATATTTCAGGACGATTTTCAGGGAGTACTGGAGCGGGCTCGCCGGGCCGGGGTTCGGGGTCAGATTATGCCGGGAGTCATTGCAGCCTCCTGGTCTAGAATACTCAGTCTGGCAGGGCAGGAGGATGATCTCTTTGCTGCAATTGGCCTGCATCCCCTCTATCTTAGCCACCACAGTGCAGCAGATCTTAAGCAGTTGCGCACTCATGCCCTGGCCGGAAAGCTGGTGGCCATCGGAGAAATTGGTCTCGATTATTTTCATAAAGATGCGGATCGTCCAGCGCAGCAGCAACTCTTTGAGAGCCAACTGGATATTGCCGCAGAGGCAAAGCTGCCAATCCTACTCCATGTCCGTAAGGCCCACGACCAGGTGCAGGCCACAATTCGACGGAAACGATTTGGCTGTGGCGGGATAGTACATGCCTTCAGCGGCAGTATGCAGCAGGCAGAAAACTATGTGAAGCTTGGATTCCTGATCTCTGTCTGCGGTACCATCACCTACGATCGGGCCGTCAGGGTTCGCAGGGTTGCGTCAGGCCTGCCCCTGTCTTCACTGGTAATAGAGACCGACTCCCCGGATATTCCTCCGGCAGCCCATCATGGCCAACGGAACTATCCAGAATATCTTCCAGAGATAGTCTCGTCTTTGGCAGCACTACGCAGTTGTTCAGAGAGCACCATAATCGAGAAAAGCAGCGACAATACCCGTGGTTTGTTGCTACATCTGGCCAATCAGGAGTGATCCTATTGTCTTGCCACTTTCTTTACAAATGTGCTATTCTTCAACCGTAATGATGCCTGATCGCACTCGAACCTAAGCCCCGTGAACGTCCATGAAACAGTGTTGTAACAGCCATTTTACTATGGAACAGAAGAGATGAAACGGTTTTTCGGGATCACCCTTATTGCTGTTATTATGCTTGTTGCGGCGGGGGGGCTGTGGCTTAGAAACGGGATCATGGTGGATAATTTCACTCTGGGCCCGGCAACTCTAAGCAATATCACCCTCAAATGGCAGAAAAAGCTTGAACTTCAAGTTGAAACCCTTGAAGTTGTAAAGGCTCAGATCGAGGATAACGAGCAGCCACTTGATCTTAGCTTTGTGACGAAGATCCCCACCATCGTGCAGTGGCTTGATCGTCTCTTTGTACGAATAGCAATCCGCGATGTGACTGCTGGCCAGGTGCACGGCAGCGTCCTCTACGAGGACTCTGAACTCAAGGTCAGCCTCTCTTCAGAGATGGTCGATGTGGAGCTGCGAGCCACCCTGAATGCGGGGGTGATACAGCTCAGTCTTGAGAATCTAAAGAGTCGGCCATTTGCCTCCAGGGCAAGTGGCAAGTTCCAGTTTGACACAGCGGCCCGCAGTGGTAGCGGCCACCTGTCCCTTATGCTTGCAGACTCCCTGCCCGTAAGTTTGAGCCTCCAGTTTGATGAACGCCAACTCTCTTTTCAGGGTCAGGAGGCTGGAGAAATCACAACAATACGGCCCGTTGTCGATCTCTTTAAGTTGGATCCAGCCATCCAGAAGTGGATCACCGATTACCTCACCGGAAGCCGTTATCGGCTGCAATCTATTTCAGGAAACTTCCCCTGGGCTGCCCCCTTGGTACTCACCCGGACCTTTGCTGCAAAGGTTCGAGTAGATGAGTGCCAGTACACCTTCGCAGAAGGTTTCGAGGCCGTAAAATCGGATTATACGGATGTGTCATTTAAGGAGGGTGTCCTGACCATCATACCGCATGGTACCACCTTTTATGGTCAGGATGCTGGAGACTCCTGGCTTGATATCAACTTTAATGATCCGGACAATATCCTCCTCAACGCCCATATCCTGACCCGGGCCAAAGCCAATCAGGATATTGTGAATCTGCTCAAATATTACGATATCCCTCTTCCCTTCAGGCAGACGGAGGGCGAAACCGATGCAGATTTGCTCCTTACCGTGAATCTCAATACTGAGGATGTGGTCGCCAAGGGTGCTTTTCGCATCGAGAGTGGCAAGGTTGATTGCTGGGAGGAGAGTTTCGATGTGCACAACGCTTCAATCCTCCTGGATTCCAGCAAGGTGCGACTTGAGCACCTTGAAGTGGCTTACGGGGGGCTGTTCCGTGCTAATATTGTGGGGGACTTTGACGGTTCTTCAGGTAAAGGTGAGCTTGACATCGATCTTCAAAATTTTTCGATGGAGTTGGGTGAAGGGAAGATGACTCTTGATACCTCTCTGGCCCGACCTTTACTCCATTACACGATAGATCCGGCTGGTGATAGTATCTCGGCTTCATCTTCATCATGGAATGTTCTTGGGTTGCCAGTGAAACTCGGCCCCTTTACTACGCCCTTTGATCAGGAAACGTTGTCGGGGAATCTCTCTCCGACGTCTCTCAGTTCCCTGCCAACTCTGAAAGCTGAGTTGGCAGGAACATTCTCGATAAAGAAGAAACAGGTGGATTTGCAGTGTACCCTGCTTCAGCTAAAGAACCGGCTGCTCAGTCTTGAAAATGCGTCACAGCCCTTTCGCATACGCTATCAAGATGGGGTGACCGTCACCAGTAACAAAGAGTCACAGTGGAAGATAAATGACATTCCTGTCACCTTTTCAGCCACTACGCTCAGCTTTATTGATACGACCTACATTGTTGAGAATACCCGGATACGCGTTGCTAACTATTTCGATGGTATTCTCTCCGGCTCTTACGACCTGTTTGCACTCAAGGGTCGGTTTCTTCTTGAAGATCTTGTTCTGAAGGATGAGCAAATCGGGCATTTCCTCACCCCCGGCGACACCCTGTCCATCGATGTGGATGATGGCGAAGATGGTTTAGGCCTCTACATACCTGAACTGGATATGGAAGTTATTGCCGACGATAGAAAGAGCTGGTGGGTTTTATTCCGTGACCTTGGTACGGTTTATGAACACTCTCCTCTGCTGCAACGTTTTCTGGTGAATAAGGGGAGTCTTAGTATAGAGTCCCATGGGGACGGAGGCTACCGATTTTCTGGGGATATAGCATATGATTACGCGCTATTGGAAAAAGATGGTGTTCCCATTAATAGATACCGGGTGGATGGGGAGATCGCTGCTGATGGTGTGCTTCGGGCTAGCTTTGATTCGGATATGGAACTGCTTTATGATGGGGAGCTTGCAATCAGCTCCCGTGATCTTTCATTTAATATCCCCGAGATCAATCGTTTTGTAAAAGATTTTACAAAAGCTGCGGGGGGAGAAGCTGCCGGGAACAATGAGTTAAGGGTGAAGTTTAGAGCAAACAGGACGAGTTTCATATTCAGTCCAAAGAGACAGGTTTTGGCTGATTCTGTGTCTCTAACGTATGGGGATGGACGGACGCGTGTTTCTCTTAAGTATAACCAGGGGACGCTGAATATGGATCTCCAGGGAATGGATTTTGCCCTGGCAGGAGAAGGGTTTAACGATGTTTTTATGGATAGTCTTTTCCCCGGGGCCAACTTTGAAAAAGGGCGTCTCAGCCTGGCGGCGAAGGGAAGCTTTGACAGGTTTACCGCTCTGGTCAAGGTGGAAGATACTATCTTGAAGAACTTTAAGGCCCTGAACAATGTCCTGGCCCTGGTGAATACCATTCCGGCCCTGGTAACCTTCAGCCTCCCTTCTTACAGCAGTAAGGGGCTGCCGGTGGATTCCATTGTTGCAGGCTTTACAGTGAAGGATGGCGTGGCAAATTTCAATTCTCTGGATCTTGAATCCCCTGAAATCAGCATAAAGGGAACCGGCTGGATTAATAGTAGCAAGGAGACCATAGAGATGGATCTCAATCTGATTACCCAGGCCAAAAAGAACGTCAATAAAATTCCCCTGGTGGGCTTTGTCCTGGTGGGGAAGGAGAAACGCCCTTCCATTACGGTGAAGATATCAGGGAACCTCTTTGATCCCAAGGTGGAACACTCAACCTTTCAAGAGGTGGCCGCAACGCCATTTTATATGCTGTATCGAACATTAGCCCTTCCTCTGCATCTGGTGGCCCCTGTATTTGGCCTGGATGAAGAGGAAGAACATGCCCAGGATGGAACCCCGAAGGAAACTGCGCCGGAAGGGGGTGGGACTGATTGGGATCACTAGGCAGGAGGAAGGGCCGAAGCTGCCCGAGGCAACAAAAAAGGCAGAATCTCCATGGGAAATCCTACCCTTTCACCCTGTTCTACAGCCTGTAGAACATCAGCACCCGCCAATTCCTCAGTTACCGCTGCTCTTCAAGGAAACTGTGCCACCGTCTTTACCGAGCGGATTGCCAATGGAAGCACGAGATACCTTGATACGCACCTTGTCGGCAATCTCCAAGGTGACCACACTGTCGGTAAGTCCAGTGATAGTCCCATAAATTCCGCCTTTGGTTACAACTTTATTACCGGTTTTCAGTTCGTCGAGAAAGGC
>CAYWMZ010000162.1:0-5523 GCA_964459485.1 uncultured Desulfocapsa sp.
GCAAGGACGCTTGAAGCGATGGAGGTTCAGGCGAAGGCGCTTGAACCGATGAAAGTATCTAAAAGAATCTGAACTTTATTTCACTCACCTCCCATCCAACACGATCAGTATATTTTATATCAGTATTCTTCGCAGTATCGGTGAGACCGATGGCACTGTGGAAGGTGATGTCCGATGTCGGGGCATATGCAGCCTTGAATGCAAAACTCCGATAATTTTCCTGGTTAATCTGTGCTACACCAAGTGCACTTCTATCACGGTTGAGAACCGTATCCATGGCCTCAGGTGAGATATAGAGGGTATTAAAACTTATGCTTTTAGCAGAATTGATTTCAGAATAAGCATCGCTGCTACTACTGCTCAAGGTGTACGCAAAGAGTTTGTATTCACCCTGTTTTAGCTCTTGCTGTCCACCCTGCACACTACTCCCTATGAGAAGGAGCGTAATAATCAGCAGTGGGGAGAGCAGTCTTTTCATGCTAAGCGGGGCCGGGTTGCTTTTTAAGTACAAGTGGAATACAAATAATTTTACTTTACATAAAAGTATGATTTTTTCGTCAATTAGTCAAGGAGGAAATCGTTTTCGTAGCTCTTTTCTGGGACGATGTGTGACACATCGCAGGCCAGAGCCGACACAGAAATATTGTCGATTGCGGTGTGTGGGGAAGTGCGTTAGAAGTATCCCTATGTTCATTAACGAGAATTTTGTAAACACTGAGGTAACACATGGGTAATTCAATAAAAATACATCTGTTGGTCGTGGTCTTGTTTCTATTTGCACCCCTGTGTCAGACCGTGGCCCGGGGCGCCGATGCGCCGGATATGGTTCTCTATCCCACTGATGTTAAGGAGGCAGGAGATCTGGCCTATCTCAGGGATAGTCTGCGTCTGATGCTAGCAGCAAAACTCGCTACAGTCGCCGGCGGGGTACGTCTTGAGGAGCAGGAAGATAAAGAGAGGGATAAGGCATCGTTTAGATTGAGAATGAAGTTGGTGAGTACAGGAGATAAGGTGATCCTTTCGGCCAGGGCCTTTAGTCCTTCGGAGAGCAGCTCCCGGAATTTTGAGGCCGTAGTCAAGGATGGCACAGAAATACTGCGTGGCTTGGATCTGTTATCGGCCGATATGAAAACGACTCTGTTACACCTTCCTCCCCAAAAAACATCTGCTGAGCATAGTGTGCAGGGGGCAACTGTGGCAGCAGCAGTGACCACACCGCATCCAGATCGTGCTATAAAAGAAAACAGTGGATTTGGGCTCTCTATTTCTCAGGAGGCCTTTGCAAAACAGATTACCATCGATGTGGAGTCGAACAAGCACTATAAGAGTGCCGTTTTGTCTGTTCAGTCAAAGGCGATGACTGCGGGTGATATTGATGGAGACTCTTTGGATGAAATCCTGATTGCGACCAACACCAAGATATATATATATCAGTTGCGAGATGGTAGAATCCAGGAACTTACTTCCATTCCACTGCCAGGCGGGCTGCAGGTTCATGGTCTCAGTGTGGCCGATCTTGACCAGAATGGAATAATGGAAATTTATGTCAGCAGTACCCGGAATAAGGCCCCAAGATCGTTTATCCTTGAATGGTCACCGAATACTGGAGTGAAGTGGCTCTATAAAAATGTGTATTGGTATCTGCGAACTATCAATATGAAAGGTGTTGGAACTGTCCTCATTGGGCAACAGAGTGGGGTGGTGAGTATGATGCAACCTGGGATCTTCCGCCTGAACCTCAAACCCGGAGAAGGAGTGGTTGCCGGAGAACGTATCCCTGTTCCGGAATCGGTGAATCTGTTCGACTTTGTCTTTGCAGATTTGAATAATAATGGATCTCAGGAGGTTGTGGCCCTGAACAAAAAAGAGCAGTTAAAGGTGTACAACTCCAATCTAGAGTTGCTCTATACGTCTCCATCGGGATTCGGAGGAAGGGAGTTGGAGGAAGGATATACTGCACCCATCCGTCTGGTAGTTGCTGATTTTAATAATGATGCCAAGGAAGATATCCTTATTGTTGATAACGAGCGGTACTCTCCTGCGATGTTCGATAAAACCCGTCTCTATGAGAATGGTCAGGTTCGTGGTCTGCTGTGGGATGGTCTTGGTTTTATGGAAATGTGGCATACCAATATTTTTCAAAAAGGGGTGATGGATTTTCAATTTTTGGCAACGTACAATGACGGAGAAAAATCAAAAAATTTAAGTGGGATGCTATTTGTGGTGGAGCCGGCAAAGGGTGACTCCCTCCAAGGAGTTTTGTTTGGTGGAGGAGGCTGTCGTCTCTCTGCCTTTGCCATGGAATTTGCTGCAACAAAGGCGAATTAACAGGAGGGAGAGTATAATAATTTTTACTTTCCATAAAAAAAACTTGACAGTAGGTTGGGCTATATATATCATCTAACGAATATAAGTAATTATGGTTATTCTGTGATTTTTTGCAAATAACTCAGATAATGTCCTCTTAATAATATAGAGGGTTAAAAACTAAGGAGAAAATAGAGATGAAAAAAGTAATATGCGCTGCGGCTGCCTTTGCCATGATCGCAGGTGTTGCAACTGTAGCTTCAGCAGAGGTTAACTTGAGCGGTGACGCTCGTGCCCGTGTAATTTCTCTTGATAACGGACAGACCACTGGTACCAGCAGTACCACCTACTGGGATTCTCGTGTACGTGTTGCAGTTAAGGCAACTACCGAAGGTGGTGGCTATGCCATGGGACGTATTCTCCTGCTTGATGGAAAGTGGGGACAGGGAGCTGAGTACACATCTGCTGCAAAGGGTGATGGTAACGTATGGTCTGATTATGCGTACTTGGGTTTCAAAGTGGGGAAACTTGATATTGCTGCAGGAAAAATGGAGGTCGGATTTTCTGACTGGTATGTACAGGATGAGCGTGCTGATCGCCTTCGTGTAAAGTATACTGATGGTGGTCTTCTGCTTGCTGTCACCTACGACAAAAAACTCTATGATACTACAGTGGAAACCAGTACTGCCACTATTGCTGATATCAACGGAAACCTGGTGGACTTTTCCGTTACCGACCCGAATGACGAGCCAACATATGACAATATTGACGTATATGGCTTTAACTACGTTCAGAAATTTTCCGATGCTTTCAGTGCCGGAGCTTTGATCGAGTATGTAGATGACGGAACAGATCTTGACCTTGACGGTTGGAAAGGTACTGTGAATGTTGCCATGCATTTCGCTGGCAATAACATCCTCCTTGAGCAGTCCTATAAAGACTCTGGGCTTTTTGCAACAGATGACGATCAATATGGTGGTTATGCCGAGTGGAATGCTAGTTATGGATCTATAACCCCAGTAGTTCGTGTAGGTTACACTGCCAATGGCTTTCTTGCTGACGCTTCCTTTGGTTGGTTGATGTTTGGTGGTGATGAGCCTACTGCTGACGCCGGTAACTACTTTATCGGTACTGGTGGTGACACCGTATTTGTTGGGTTGAGCTCTAAGTTCCAGACTTCTGAAGCTCTGAGTTTACAGGCTAACTTGGTGTACATGGGCATTGATGATACCATTGATGCTGCTGGTGAGCACAGTTCTCGTTTTGGTGAGTCTCCCATTGAGATTTCTGGTAAAGCCACATACGTTGTAAGCAAGGGTGTTTCCCTTGTAGCTGAAGGCGGCTGGATTATTAGTGATAGCGATACTAATGATGACGCTCTTGCTGGCCTGGCAAAAATGCAGGTGTCTTTCTAAGTAGAAAGTCCGGTAATTATTGCTGACAAAAAAACGAATCCTGATTTCAGGGTTCGTTTTTTTTTGCTTCTTTTTAGTCCTTATTCACCTTCCTAACTGAGTTGAGTACTTTTGTCCATTCTTCCACAAAAGTATCGCTGGTCTGTTTTTCTGCTAGTTCTAGTGGGGGTTTTTCTCTCTACAATGGACAGTTCCATGATGAATGTGGCCCTGCCCTTTATTATGCGCAGTTTTGGGGCGAGCCTCTCGCAGACAGAGTGGGTGGTCTTGATCTATCTTCTCACCATAACGGTCTTTCTCCTTTTCTGGGGGCGGATTGCCGACCGAATTGGCCTCCATTGGGTCTATCTCATGGGAATGCTGGTTTTTACCATGGGGGCTGTAGCCTGTTATATCTCTCTAACTCTATTTCAACTTATATTTTTTCGGTTTGCTCAGGCCATGGGGGCTGCCATGATGATGGCGACGGGGCCGGCCCTTATAAAAGATCTGTTCCCACTGGAGCAGTTGGGCAAGGCTCTGGGGCTTGTTGGGGTTGCAACCTCCATGGGTTTATTACTGGGGCCGCTTGTCTCGGGAATACTAATCCATAGCTATTCATGGCGGGAAATATTTCTGGTCACCGTACCGGTTAGCCTTTTGGCCACAGTTGTTGGCAGCCTGATATTTTTAAGGGGGGGCTCGGTTGAGACTGATGGGCAGAAACCGACTGAGTATGCCTCCTTTGACTGGCCTGGAATGATATGTTGGGCCGGGATGATTGGTATGGCAGTTTTACTGTCAACCCATTGGAAAGGAACTGGAGGGCTATTCCTTGCAGCCGAAGCGGTTGCTTTTTTGATCTTTCTGCTGTTTCTCATAAGGATAGAAGTCAGGAGCCCCTTTCCCCTGATTCCCTTGAGTCTTTTTCGTAACAGGCCATATGGTATAGCCATGTTCTGCGCAGCACTCTCCTTTGCTGTTCTTTTTGTGGTTCTTATTCTGATGCCCTTTTATTTGGACTATGTCCTTGGTCTGACTTCTCGAAGGATAGGTATGGTGATGATGGCAGTACCCATCTCTGTATTCTTTGTTTCGCCTCTTTCCGGTAGGCTCTATGATAGGATCGGGGCACGCTTTCTCACCACCTGTGGTTTGATTATTGCGGCGGGAGGCCTCTTTTCCCTCTGTTTTCTCGGCCTGACTAATAGTTCTCTTGATGTGGCCTGGCGCCTGGCGATACTGGGTTGTGGACAGGCCCTGTTTCTTTCTCCCAACAGTGCCACAGTGCTTGCCAATGTGAGCCAAGAAGATACCGGCGTGAGCTCAGGGCTGCTGGCCACGGCCAGAAATCTTGGAATGCTTGTGGGGGTGTCAGTTGCGGGATTGTTGTTTGGAATGCTTTTTACGAGTCTGAGTGGAGGGCTTGACCTGAGTCAGTACAGTCCCGATCAGGCAGAACATTTTGTCAGCGCCCTGCGGATAACCTTTGGAGTCGCTGCCGTTTTTTCAGTTGCGGGGGCTTGGCTTTCATCTCTTCGGGGAGCGGAGGGCAAAACAGGTATCAGGAAGCCTCAATAGTCCCCTTAGGGAGCGTAACACGAGCCATCATCCCCCCCCCCTCACCATGTTCCAGAGAAAAATGTCCCTGGTGTTCAGCCACGATTTTTTCGACCAGAGTAAGCCCCATCCCGGTACCATAAGTTTTGGTAGTGAAAAAGGGGTCAGCAACCCGATCCATATTGCCTATTCCAATCCCGTTTCCAGTATCCTCAATGGAAATACATATGTCACTCTCACGCTCCTCACAGGAAACGGTTAA
>CAYWMZ010000163.1:0-5523 GCA_964459485.1 uncultured Desulfocapsa sp.
TTGAATAGCATCATTCCGGGTAACTCCAAAACCGTCTACTTCTAAAAGAGTTACTCACTGATGTTCTTGCCGTAGACACGATGGGCCGTCCTGATAAATTCATATTGATCCATGTTGAGCAATTCCTCTCCTCCCTTATTATGGTTTTGACATCTACCATAACATCCGGAGAATATTTGCTCAGGGTGGTCAAATTTGGGTTAGCATAACACCTCTTTTCTGGTCATTTTAGGTTAGCACAACCAGCAAGTAATTATGATTCCATACATTTGTATGATTTTTCACATTCTACGATATGAATATACCTGTCAAACGTGTACGCTGAAGCCTTCTTTCCACAATAAAGTGAAGGTGCATCCTGTTCATTTCTTACTCTTTCATACTATTGCCGCAGGTGCTCTGTCTGGTTTTCCAGCAGCGACTTCGTTTTGTGCCGTGCAGCAGTTTCAATCTACCTCTTTTGAGAATATTGAGGAACTGTTTCAAGAGGAAGGATATACTCCCGAGGCCTGACAGGATTAGCATCAAAAGTCTTGACAGAAACCCAGGAAAGCATTACAAGTTAGATAACCCTAACGATTTCAGGGCAACACAACGTCGATCCTTATTTAATGCAGTTTCGACCGTATAGAAACTCAACCTTCTATAGGAAAAATGGCAGATATAAGTCTTAGAAATATGGAAACGCATCAGACTGGTACCATAAAATCTGTAAAGGTTAGTGGTGAACTTGGCAGAAGAATCAGAGAAATGGGTCTTGTTCCTGGTACAGAGATCAGTATTCAGGGGAGAGCTCCCCTTTATGACCCCGTTGCCCTCCGGGTAATGGGTGGAACTCTGACCCTTCGCAACCACGAGGCCGACTATATTATGGTGAGTGTCGAAGAGCTGACCTAATGCGTTGCTAACGCTATCTCCAGTTGCATTGCAAATGGGTATAAAGGTGTTGACAGGACTCAATGTTTGGTGTACCTAAACATTGTCTTCTACGGAGTGAGTTATGACTTTAAAAGAGTTGAACAAAAAATGCTGCGGCCTTGGTAGGAAATTTCGTAACTGTGGTAGGGGAAAACGGAACTCTCCGCATCATGGGCCACTTTCCGAGAATTGCCGAGCAGGCAGGGTCAAAATCTGTAAAGTCTGTGGCGACAGAAGACTCGGTGCCAGAATGGCGGCACTTGGTGTTCTGCCGGGAAAAGAAGCAGAATTAATACGCCCCCATTGCGGTTCGCAATGTTTGCTAAAGATCCATGGAGGTACTCTTACTCTTGATCGCAAGACCAGCGACAATATTATCGTTCAGGCCGTTTAAATATTACCGTTTGCAGGTTTCTTTTTTGACCTGTTTTTTTTGGGCTCGGCATATTAGTCTTCCCTAACTGCGAGACTTTCCATGTGGCAAACTCTTCTTACCCTGATTATTGTCGGTGTCACTCTGTTTTTTATCGGCTTAAAGCTCTATCGTACCATCAGACAGGCACTTGATCCAAAACAAAACGTTTCCTGTGGCTGTGGCTGTAGCGGATGCGGAGTATCTGACTGTTCAAGTGGTAAGAAATAGCTCCAAGCCTCCTTTAGCAAGAAGATTCCAACAACTTCAAGAAGCCCAGGTAAATAAACAATTACACTCTACTAGCAATTATCCACCATCACATATTCATTCCGTCTCCAGTAAACGCATATCCACAACCAACAATCACATTCCTACGAACTAAAAGTTTATGAATACTGCATCAATTACCATGGCTCTGGCTGGCAACCCCAACGCCGGCAAAACCACCCTTTTCAACGAACTCACCGGTGCCCGACAACACGTTGGCAATTATCCGGGCATCACCGTTGACCACAAAGAGGGCTACTTTAGCCACGATGGCCAAAAGGTTTTGCTAACAGACCTTCCCGGAACCTATTCCCTCACGGCCTATTCCATAGAGGAGATCGTGAGTCGTGACTTTCTCACCACTGAGAGACCCGATGTGGTGATTAATATTGTGGATGCCTCCAACCTCGAACGTAACCTCTACCTCACCACCCAGTTTCTTGAAATGGGTGCCCCACTGATCATTGCCGTGAATATGATGGATGTGGCTAAAGATCGTGGTATAAATATTGATTGTAGAAAGCTTTCCAACCTTTTGGGACTCCCGGTGGTTCCCATTGTGGCTCGAACGGGCAAGGGTACCGATGACCTGATCCAACAGGCCATAGCACTTGCAAAATCTGATCACAATTGGCAACCAAGGGACATCTCATATGGTGAAGACCTGGACGGAGTTCTCTTAGAACTTCTTGATGTTATAGAAAATGCCTCTTTCCTCACAGAGCAGTACCCCTCGCGCTTTACTGCAATTAAATACCTTGAACACGATGATCAGATGATCAACAGAGGACAGGCAGCCAACCCTGAAACTGCAGCTAAACTTGAAGAAATCGTAACTACTGTCTCCGACCATCTCCATAAAACCATGGAGGTATACCCGGAGGCCATCATTGCTGATCATCGCTACGGTTTTATCAAATCTCTGGTCATCCAGGGGGTCGTTAGCCACTCTTTTGATAAGGATCGTCTTTATACTTCTGATAAAATCGATAAGGTTCTCACTAATCGTCTTCTAGGCCCCTTGGTCATGCTGGGCATTCTCTTTGGGCTGTACCAGTTCACATTTTCATGGAGTGAAATACCGGTTAATTTGATGGAGATGTTTTTTGGTTGGCTGGGCGGCATAGTGGAAAGCACTATCCCCAACGGCATCCTTAAATCCATGATTATCTCAGGAGTCATTAATGGTGTTGGAGGAGTTTTGGGTTTTGTGCCCCTTATTATATTTATGTTTTTCGGAATCGCCATCCTTGAAGATTCCGGTTACCTTGCCCGTGTAGCTTTTATGATGGACAGAATCTTCCGGATGTTTGGTCTTCACGGCTCAAGTGTTATGCCTTTTATTGTATCAGGTGGCATCGCCGGCGGTTGCGCCGTTCCAGGTGTAATGGCTACACGAACCCTGCGCTCCCCAAAAGAGCGTATAGCCACCCTGCTCACTGTCCCTCTGATGAACTGTGGTGCCAAGGTTCCTGTCCTGGCTCTACTGATTGGTGCATTTTTTTCCGATCACAAGGCTCTCTACATGTTTCTCTTCACCATGCTTGCCTGGTTTGTGGCCCTGGTTGCTGCAAAATTTCTTCGCTCCACCGTTCTCAAAGGAGAATCAACGCCCTTTGTCATGGAGCTGCCCCCCTATCGCTTTCCCACGCTGCGAGGACTCATGATCCATACCTGGGAACGCACCTGGCAGTATGTAAAAAAGGCAGGAACCGTCATCCTTGGTATTTCCATACTTTTATGGGCCTTGATGACCTTCCCGGGACTCTCTGAGTCTGAGCTTGCGGGCTATACAGATGCAAGAGACAACGCCATAGCCTCCTATTCCCTGACAGTTCAACAAGAACTTACACAACAAGACCCTACAAAAACCACACTTTCAGCAGAGGCCACAGCCTTACAGAAACAGCTTACAACAATTAACCTGGAACAATCCGGGGTTGCCCTGCAAAAATCCATTGCCGGACAAGCTGGTCATTTTTTTGAACCACTTTCCCGTTATGCTGGATTTGACTGGAAGATAAATATTGCCATGCTTGGCGGCATTGCGGCGAAAGAGGTGATTATTTCCACTCTGGGAACAGTCTATTCCCTGGGAGCTGTTGATGCAAACGACTCGGATTCTCTGGGACAACGACTGATTAAAGATCCACACTGGAACCGCCTGGTTGCTGTTTCTGCGTTGATTTTTATTATGTTCTACGCCCCCTGTTTTGTAACCGTGGTCTGTATTGCAAAGGAAGCATCCTGGAAATGGGCTTTTTTTTCCATGGCCTTTAACACTATAATGGCCTTCAGTTTCGCCGTGGCAGTCTTTCAGATTGGCAGCATATTCAGTTAGACAGTAGATCCCTGCGAGAGAAAACAGCCTACTGCTCTCCCTCGCAGGATTTTCTTACAACAAATGGCGCATAATAAGCTGAAACGAATCCCAGTCAGTTATCCGCCACCACACCATTTTTGTGACACTCTGTTCGCGTAAAGTCATTTCATCTATCTCCTCAGGTATCACCTGCTTACTTGCCTGAGAACAAAAAAATCCCCAGGCTGAAGAATATTCAGACCTGAGGATTTCCCTATATATCCACAAGTTCATTTGCCCATCGATAATCCACGACGATGAACATTACCATTGATTCAGGCAGGTTTTCTGACTTCCGGATTTTTCGCAGCCTGCGCCTTCCCAAAATCTCCTTGAGATATCAGTGGCACCATGCAGGCATAGTCTCCGGTTACAGCGGCGGGCCCATCTTCGATTCTCACGAAGTTCCCTTTATAGTCCTGTTACAGACACCTGAATATAAGTTGACTCTATCTTGATGCCAATGGAATGTCAAGGAGCAAACCACTACATAATGTGGGTTACCCCCTAACGACATACACTCCAGAGAATTAATAGCCAGAAAAAGTATCCCTGTGGCTCCCTACTTTTTCATAGCAGGCCCATGCCCTCTTCTATAATTCATCCCAGAGCCCATGGCAGAGTGCCCCCCACTGCCCATAAATTGGGTAAGTCCTGCTGCCCGCGCCTTGAGTTGCATCTCATAACGCAAGTCAAAAAGTTCACCTGCCAACACTGCAACTCTCTTGGCATCGGGATTATCAGCCTTCATAAGGGCATTTTTTTCGGCACGCTTCTCCACCATACTCTTCCGTAACAGCTTGGTATCTTCCATAAATGCTTCATATTTTGCTTTGGTTGCCTTATCCATCTGAGCCATTGCAGCCATTCCCATACGGGGGGATGACCTAGATCCACCTTCGCCATTCGTACCCATATAGGCAGAGGCCTGAGAGGCACCAGTGAGAGCTATCATTGACGCCAAGAGCGATACCGCAATTTTTCTGTTCATTTTCGTTTCTCCATTTCAGTTGAGGTGAGTTTAAGACTTCCTTTTCATCCAACAGAGCAATGAGTATGCCAATTAGCGGCACCCACCGCAACTATCCGTTATACCACGACTAATTCTCTAATACGTGGAGTAGGGACTCAACACATAGCACTCAAACAGGGTATCTTTTTTCCACCACATCGTGGTAACGGGTAAATTTTATACTTTTGAATTACAGCTTTCAGGCTTTAGAAATAGCCAAAAAAAAAGCCCCCCGGAACAGACCAGAGAGCTTTTTGAGAGGGGAGGAAAAACAAGTATATTCCTGCTTTCTGACAAAATCCCTACAACAATTGTGCCACCTTGTGGTAGTTGAAGTACAGCACTGTTCTTGCGGGATTTTCAAACAAACACCAACTGCATTTCGCCTTTCTCAACAGCACATAAGCGTATATTTTTTACCCACTGGCCCTCTGCACTGGATATTTTTTACCCACTATCCCCTGTTTCAGATGACTTCACAAACAGCCCCTCCGCGGCGAGAATCGGCCGCTGCCTCAACACCTGGAATCACGGCGTGGACACCACCAA
>CAYWMZ010000164.1:0-5502 GCA_964459485.1 uncultured Desulfocapsa sp.
TGCCACCATCACGAACAACGACCGGAACCGATGCATCCACAATAATATTATTGGGAACATGGAGATTCGTGATACCCTTGCTGGAATCCACCATGGCAAGCTGACAATTTGCCTCATATACCGCCATGATATCAGCCTGCACCTCTTCCTTAAGGGCTTCGTCAAGTGATTCAATACGCGCATAGAGATCAGCAATGCCGTGATTGACATTAACCCCAAGCCTGCTGAAGAGTTCGCCATGTTTGCTAAAGACATCCTTATAGAATACGGAGACACAGTGTCCAAACATGATGGGGTCAGAGACCTTCATCATGGTAGCCTTCAAATGTAAGGAGAGCAGGGTTCCATCTTTTTTAGATTCTACAATCTGATTGGCATAAAATTCCCGCAGGGCACGAACATTCATTACCGATGAATCGATCACCTCCCCAGCAAGTAAAGCGATACTGGGGTTTAAGACTGTGACCGTACCATCTGTGGCCACAGATTCAATGCGTACCTCACAAGGCGAACTCACAGTAGTGGAAAGCTCACTCCCATAAAAATCACCATCCTCCATATAACTGACCCGGCATCTGGACTGCTCCGGCCACGCCTTCATCATCCGATGGGGCTTTTTCTGACCAAAGCGTTTTACAGATGCCGCTGCCCTGCGGTCGGAGTTGCCCTCACGCAAAATAGGATTTACGGCACTGCCAAGGACTGCGGCATAGCGGGACTGGATCTTCCTTTCGTTATCGTTTTTGGGTTCGGTGGGGTAATCCGGGATATCATAGCCCTTCTCCTGCAACTCCGTGATGGCACTTATGAGTTGCGGGACAGAAGCACTGATATTGGGCAGCTTGATGATATTGGTTGCAGGCTCCTTGACAAGCCTGCCCAGTTCTGCCAAATCATCGGGAACCTGCTGCTCCTCCTTCAACTTCTCTGGAAAATTGGCCAAGATTCGACCGGCAAGAGAAATATCTTTCTGTACCAGCGAAAACCCGGCTCCTCTGGTAAATCCTTGCAAGACCGGCAACAGGGAATAGGATGCCAGGGCAGGGGCTTCGTCAATTTTGGTATAGATAATCTCTTGGGTGGTCATGGCTCTTCCTCATTATGGGGGGGGGTAAACGAAAAACAAAAATAAACTAAAAAGCATCATTATATACGATTTCAGCACGCAAAGCCATATTCAATGAAAAATGCCTGAGAGGAGAGGAAGACAGGCGGCAAGATAAGAAAAGGGCCAACCACGATAGCATGGTTGGCCCTCCTCAAAAGAACAGATAACAGAACCCGCCCCTATCCCGAATTACAAAAATTCCAATTTTACATATCGGCCATCTTACGATCAAGGATCTCCACCTGACGCCGCACCGAGGTGTCATTACGACACAACGCAGAAACCACCTTGATTGCGTGGAGAACAGTGGCGTGGTTGCGGTTAAAGATCCGGCCAATATCACAAAGAGACTCTTCAGTATGCTTGCGGCCAAGGTACATGGCCACCTGGCGGGGAAAGGTGATAATCTTCTTTCTGGAAGGTGACTGCAGGTCCTTATAGCTCACATTAAACTCACGACTGATCAGCTCCCCGATAAGCGCCGTAGTAAGATTTGAAGGAAGTCCCACAATCTCGGCCACCACATCGCGCACCATATCCATCCCCACCAGTCCGCCACACAGAGCGGCCTTGGCGCTGAGAGATAACAGAGCCGATTCGATACGCCGGACATCACCTTGAATCTGTTCACTGATAAAGGCAATGGCATCCTCACTGAGATCCAATCCACTCTGGCTGGCCTTGCTCTCAACGATCCGGTGCCGGGTGGAAAGATCCGGGGACTGTATGGTGGTGACAAGCCCGGCACTCATACGGGAGCGAAACTCGTTGTCGATCCCTTTAAGATCTCTGGGAGCACTGTTGGCGGTAAGGATCACCCGCTTGCCACTTTTAATCAAGGCGTCAAGTAACTCGTTGAGCTCTTCCTGAGTCTTCTTCTTTCCCTTCAGGGTATGGACATCTTCGACGAGTAAAAAATCACACTGATCATGATAGCTTGATTTAAAACTGTCCATGCTCCCGTTCTGAATACCACGCACCATTTCCGTGGCAAATTGCTGGGCGGTCACATAGCGCATTCTGGTGGCTGGAGAATCGGCCAGCAGGCTATGGGCTACGGCATGGGTCAGGTGACTCTTCCCCAATCCCGTGGAACTATTAATATAGAGACAGGTTCCCAGACTATCATCACCATTGACCAGAGACTTACAGGCCGACTGAGCAAGCAGATTTGATTCTCCAAGCATAAAGGCATCAAAGGTATAGCGGGGATGAAGAGAGCGTGCAACGGATCTTCCTTTAGGGAAATGCGGCAGACGAAGCTGCTGCACTGGCCCTGCAAGCGTCGCAGCTGCCGATTCCTTATCACAGAGGCTTACCGTACAGGAACCTTCACAGATATTGCTCACTGTCTCCTGTATGGTGGTAAGATGATTACGTTCCAGATGGGCCCGATAAAAACGATCAGGACAGGCAAGCCGAAGCTCCTGCTTCCCAGATGAAACACTCTCAAGAGGCTCAATCCAGAGACCATATACAGAACCACCAAGGGTCTCCCGTAACACTTCTTTCGCCTGTTCCCACACCATATCCTTCCCTTAACCCACTAACTCGAACGACGAGATAACGGCATAATAGCCAATTATCCATCTTTTGAATATTTTTCTTTAACGATCAAAGAGGCAACCACAGCAACCGAAAAACAGGAACCAGGTCCCCCCGAAGTATGAGCAACAAGCCACAAACAGCGCCCCAACTCATGCGGGGGAATTAACTCCACATTCGATTTTCAGTCAAAGACGATTCTGCCAAGTTTTCCTATCAGTACCACATATTATCACCCCCTCTCTGAACCGCCCTTCAGGGGCGGGATTAAAAAACGCCCCCCCCAAAAAACCCTTTATTCTCGGGCAAAACAGCGGACACTTCTCAAAGTGCTGTCATCTTCGGGTCTTAGTCCGATTCACCCCGAGTTATTAACAATAATTGATTTTCCTTTAACTCTACAATGCTCTACAAATCGAAACATACCTGTAAATATATAAATATTCCCCAAAATCAAGCCCCCTATTCGTGGCAAGCCAAGGAGGGCACTGGTTTTTGTGGAGTTGATGTTTTTTACTTTTATTTTTTTTAGAGAACCGCTGGACAGAGTGCGGTAAAGAGATGATGCCTCCGAAGACTTCGCAATCAATGGCACCTTTTTTTAGCAAAACATTCACAAATTTGACATCATACTTCCCGGGAGATTACGGTTTCGTCATTACAGGTACTATCGTCCTCCCGGCAACGCCCTAAAACACCTCGGTGAAACATACGGAATTGAGGTCATGGGGTACCCAAGCAGACACACTTCAATTTTAGATGACTTAGATGATCCGAACTGGATAATTCCGGTAGCCCTACACATAAAACGATTACGGCAGCGGGGGCTTCAACCAGGCTCAGGTTCTGGCAAAATCCATTTTCTCAGGTGACCAGTAGAAGATCCACCCCGCTCTTCTCTCACGTCAGGCAGCACCCAAAGCCAAACCGACTTAAGAGGTCAAGGGCGGGGGGAAAACCTGAAAAATGTTTTTATCGCCAAGGCAACCTGCCACATTAACAAGTAAAAATCCGCCAACTACAGATGGCACCCTAAGGTCGGCGACAGGTTTTAGAACTTTTAAAATTTGTCTTTTCGGGTTCGTGCAGAGATATAACAAGTAGGAGTGGATAGTCGGCAAGTACTATGAGAAGTTTTTTTCAGCCCGGCAGATGGTCAATATCTCCACCCTTTTACATCCGGCTGTTTTCAAAACTTTGGCACATTCATTAACTGTGGCGCCGGTCGTAAAGACATCATCCAGGATAAGGATATTCCTGCCGGTTATTTCAGAAGGCCTCTTGACGATAAAGGCATTTTTCAAATTTTCCCGCCGCTCTTGACCACTTAAACCGGTCTGGGTGGGAGTATCTGTTTGCCGAAGTAGAATGTCATATTTAATCTTTTCTTTTTCCTCAGGAAATAATTTCTTTGCTAGCAGCAGAGCTTGATTGAAGCCACGCCCCCTCAGGCGTTTGATATGCAGTGGAACCGGTAAGATCACATCTGGAATACTTAAATCATCTGAGACAGGACTTTGCCTGCTTAAGTGCTGAAATGTCTCAAGCCCGGTCATATTTCCAGAATATTTTAATCCATGAATCAAACCTGCGATAATTTCCTCATAGACAAAAATCGAACGGGCTTTATCAAAGTTCCAGCATGATTTCAGGCAGTATCCACAAAGGTGATTATCACTCCCACTGAAAAAAGATCTACCACAACAGGTGCAGTAAGGAGCTTTAATAAACTTTAGCTGTGAAAAACATTCCACACAAAGGAGCATGTCGTTGCCTTCTGTCATTTCTTTGCAGTAAGAACAGGATGGTGGGAATAGTATGCCCAGGCTGGCCGCAACAACGTTTTTCAATTTTTCTTTCATCATCATGGTAAAAACATACTTTTTATCAGAAGCTCCATCCATATCATATTTCCTATCAGCTTAAAAAGTCTTGATGTCGGTACGATAGGGAGTTGTGTATATTCAGGGAGAAGGTATAATTTCTTATCTCCGCAATACGTTACACCTTGCCATTGGCAGTTATCTCATAGATGGGTATATGCTATTTGCTAGAAAATTCATATTAAGACCAAGCAGAGACCATAGTTTGTCCCCCATGGTTTTATTCGGAGTCAGCGATACTGCATCAAACAAAAGAGATGCGTCTGTTACGAACACATTACCCTCTCACCCTGAGCGCACCCCAAATAACTATCGGCAAACACAACAGAAACAAGCAGTGACTTGACTTTTTCATACTATTCTTGTATGGTATTTAGTCCTCTGCGGCAATATTTTTTTTCTCGTCGAGATCTCCCCCCACTTACTGTTTATTCCCCCTCAGCTGTTTATTTGAGACAACTGGCAGGAAAATAACTACTCCCCGTTCACCTACACCCTGTGGTTTTCACTAGTGTAGTCTTGCTACCGTTGTTTGATAAATACAGAGGAAGTGGAAGATGAATGACCTACCTAAACACCAAGACTTTATGAAAGAACAAATAAATACAGCACTATTATTGGCCGCAGGCACAGGCAGTCGCTTAGCTCCGCTAACCGACAAATCACCAAAATGCCTTGTTCCTGTCAATGAAATATCTATCCTTGAAAGGTTGGTTGAAGCCCTACGTTTACACAACTTTAAGAGACTAGTTGTAGTTATTGGCCACCAGGCTCACTCTATCCGTGATTTTCTTGGAACTCGGGCAGGGGGCATGGAAATCACATATATCACGAGCCCAGTATACAAAACGACCAATAATATTTATTCTCTATGGCTGGCAAGGAAGGAAATAAATGAACCCTTTCTGCTAATTGAGAGTGATCTTGTTTTCGACCCGAAAATGCTTAAGGATATGCTCCAGCCTG
>CAYWMZ010000165.1:0-5485 GCA_964459485.1 uncultured Desulfocapsa sp.
CCCTGATATGGTGGTGAGCAGCTTCACCTCTCCCATGGAGATGGCCTGACACAGAACGCCCAGTTCCATTCCAGAGAGGATGGCCAGGGCCAATTTCGGGCCGATGCCCGACACCGTCTTCAGGGTAAGAAACATCTCTTTTTCGGCACGCTGGGCAAAGCCAAAGAGGACAATGGCATCCTCCCGTACATTAGTGTGGATATGAAGAAAGACTTCCTTCCCACGCTCCGGCAGGGTGGAAAGCCCTTCAGTGGACAAAAACACCTCATAGCCCACTCCAGCCACATCAAGCACACATCTGTCCCCTGCGATATACTGAACTTTTCCGGTGAGCGATGCAATCATATATCTTTACTCTTTTTTATACGTTACAAACAGCGACACCCGAGACCCGACACAAAGAGCCATGGGCTGTATTAAAAAAAATGCCACTCAAAAGCGCTGATGATTGGCATGACAAACCGCCACAGCCAAGGCATCAGCAGCATCACTACTGGGCTCCGCAGATAGACCCAAGAGAGCCGTGATCATCCGCTGTACCTGCCCCTTTTCGGCCTGACCGTAACCCACCACCGCCCGCTTCACCTTCTTGGCGCTGTAATCAGTCACCCCAAGACCATTCTGCATGGCAGCAACCACGGCAGCCCCCCGGGCCTGTCCGAGCTTTAGGGCCGAGGCAGCATTAGAGGCCATAAAGACATCCTCGACAGCTGCAACTTCGGGGTTATGGAGCTGTATCACCTCATTAATCCCCTCAAAAATCTCATTGAGACGATTGGCCAGGGGATAACCCACTGTGGTCTTAATCACCCCGCAGGAGACAAAGGCCAGTTTTCCATAACCGGAATCGACAATCCCGTATCCGGTGATTCGCGAACCGGGGTCTATCCCAAGTATGCGCTGCACCGGGGCAATGCCCTCTACGATAACTGCTCCATCAGCTCGTCATCGATATCGAAGTTGGCATAGACATTCTGCACATCATCATGGCCTTCAAGGGAGTCAAGGAGCCGTAACAGGGCCTTGGCCGATTTTTCATCGGTGACATCAATAATGGTTTGAGGAACCATGGTGAGAGAGGCCTCAACAAAGCTGACGCCATCTTTCTCCAGTGCCTCACGCACTTCGTCAAAATCTTCAGGGGCGGTAAGCACCTGAAAATTATCCTCCTCTTCCACCACATCATCGGCACCCGCCTCAATGGCCAGATCCATCAGGGCCTCTTCACTGGTTGTACTTTTATCCACCAGCATCATGCCCTTCTTGTCAAACATATAGGCCACACAGCCGGACTCTCCAAGATTACCGTTACTTCTAGTAAAGTAGTGACGAATATCGGCCACGGTACGGTTACGGTTATCGGTCATACACTCAACGAGCACGGCTACTCCGCCAGGCCCATAGCCCTCATAGAGGATCTCGTCATAGACCTCGCCCTCAAGTTCTCCGGTGCCCTTCTTGATGCCACGGGTGATATTATCCTTGGGCATATTTTCGGCACGGGCATTGGCAATAGCACTGCGCAGTCTCGGATTGCCATCGGGATCCCCGCCGCCCATCCTGGCTGCCACGGTGATTTCCTTGATAAGACGGGTGAAAATCTTACCGCGCCGGGCATCAGCTGCCCCTTTCTTGTGCTTTATATTGGCCCACTTTGAATGTCCTGACATAATCGTATCCTTTTCTGGTATAATAAATTATTACAAAACTGCTACCTGCGCCCGCGAAACCCCATTCCCAAGACGAAGACCTCCCGGCTCTCCACCCTGGAACTCTTAGGTTTAATGGTCTTCACCTTCTTGAAATACTCACCGGCCTCTTTGATAAACCCCGGATAATCCTCTCCCTGAAAGGCCTTGCAGTAATAATTGCCGTTGGGGAGCAGCAGTTCAGCGGCCAGGGCCAGGGTCTGCCGCACCAGTACCATGGACTGCTGATGATCGGCCCAGCGATTTCCCGTGGTACGGGGTGCCAGGTCAGAGATAAGCACCCTGAATGCCGGACGTATCTTACGCACCTCAACAATCATCTCAGGCTTCATAATATTCTGACGAAACCAGACGATCTCCGAGCCCCCCGGCCTGGGAGAGACATCCACTTCCTGGAGATCCACCCCAACCACAATCCCCTTCTCTCCCACCACCTCAGAGGCGTAGAGCGACCAGCTTCCTGGACAGCAACCAAGATCAAGGACGGAATCACCACGGCAAATAAATTTATATTTATTCAGGGCCTCTTCCAGCTTATAGACGGATCTCGCCGGATAGTTATCCTTCTTGGCCTTCTTGTAATAGAAATCTTTAACTTTGCGCACGTTCTTTCATCCAAGGCCTGTTGAGAGTGAACTGTAGAAATATGTATAGAATCAACCTCTCACTTTTTAGCGTACTATTCTCCCTTTGACAAGACTGAATTCCCCTTGCCCGAACTTCCCCCGCTGAAGAGATCATAAACAACAACAATTCATGGAATACGACGAGATACGGATTCCAGGATATATGCCGATAACACCCCAAAGAAGGCTAGACCATTTTCTCCTTTGCCATTGAAGCAAGAATCGCTATAATGATAAGGAGAATCAGTCACACATCAACAAATAACTGAACCGGACAGACCATGAACACCCCGATACGCCATTCCCACAAGAACTATGCCCGCCGCCTCTCCCTTATCCTCTGTATGGCACTGCTTTTGAGTGGCTCAATAGCAATTGCGTCCAACGCCTATCAGTCACTTAACAGCCGTTTTGTGGGATACAGCGAGGAGGAAATCGGCCCGGCCTACTTTGATGTCCACTATTCGGGAAAGTGGCAGCAGTCCCACCTGATGATGGGAAGATATGGTCTCTTTCGCAGTGCAGAACTGGCATTTGAGATGGGTTTTTCGGCATTTACCATCGAATCTCTGACACTCTTCGACGAACCGGATGTACAGATTTACCGCAGCTGCTCAGATATTCGGGTGGTCTCCAATTCAGTGGTGCCTGCCGCAACACTCCTTGTTCGCTATCTGCCGGTGACCCCTAGCGATGGTTCTGGCGTATTCTCGACCAGGGAACTTATGGGGATGAAGGAACTCCTGCTAGACGAAGATAAAGCCTTTAACCTCAACGCCTTTCTGGAATCCCACAGAGTTCCCCTTCTGGACGAACGGAACCGGTAATTTTCGATTTCAACACCTACACAGTTCGTCCCAGAAAACGAGCCACCCATTCCAGGCCCGCCTCCCGGCTGTTCACTTCCCCCTCCACCTGTGCCTCCTGAAGCCCGTTCAATATCTGTGAGAACTCAGGGCCAGGCTGTAGAGAGAAGATCTCAATCAGATCCTTTCCCGACACCAGGCGCGGCCCATGAAGGGCAGGGGCAACATATCTGGTGTAGGTCTCCAGCACCTCACAGAGCAGATGCCCCAGTTCTTCCTCCATCCCCTGGGGGCTCTTCTCTCCCTTTCCCGCCAGGCTGTCGGCCATGGTCAGAAAAAAGAGCCCGATAAGATCGTTCCCGGCACGCTTGGCAAGTTTAAGACAGGACTTTTTACTTAATTTCTGGCTGCGTTGCACGTTACAGAGGTGAAAGGGATGCATATGCATTCCGACGAGTGAGGCCACCCGTTCCCGTTTTTCGTTGGCCCAGCGCAGATTGCGCCCGAGTTCCTGCACCAGACCACGCCCCACCTCATCATGGTTGTAAAAGGTGATGCGCCCCCCTTTATCTTCACGGATCTCCCAGGTAGCCGGTTTTCCCAGGTCGTGCAACAATGCGGCCCATTTCAGGATAGTCTTCATTCCAGGCTGATCCAGGTATTGGTGAAGCTGCTTGCTACACTCTGGATAAAAGCTTTCCGGTTCCCTTAAAATCTGTTCCATATGCTCAAGGGCAGCCAGGCTATGGCCAAAGACATCAAGATGGTGTGATGCGGGTTGCGTAAGCCCCACTCCCGCCTCGAGTCCGGGAAGAACCTGAAACAGCAGTCCCGACTCCGCCATGGCCGCAATTACCTCATGGCTGCGGTTGCTTACCATAATACAATCCATCTCATAACTGATTCGTTCCACCGAGACCCTTGCCAAAAGAGCTGCCTGTTCAGTTATCAGGCCCCGGGTCTTCTCATCAAACCGGAAGCCAAACCTGGCCCAAAGTCTATAGCCACGCAGCATCCGTAAAGGGTCACTGACAAAGGCAGCAGGGCAGGCCCGCAGAATACCAGCCTCAAGATCGGCCACTCCCGTGAGAGGATCGATGAGCACTAAGGGCAGCGAACTATCCATAAAGGCAGTAAAACTCAAGGCCATACCATTTATGGTGAAATCCCGTATGGAGAGATCTTCTGCTATGGTACTCGCCCCTGGTCGAAAACTTGAAAAATCGATGGTAAGGCCGCGCCACACTACCCGCCCTGCCTCCTCCTCGGCGGTGCCTAAGGGGACAAAGGTACCTCCCTTCAAACTGCGCATCAGGCTGCGACAGCAGCGCACTGCGTCGCAATCCACCGTAAAATCAAGATCATTGGCAGATTCCCGCAACAACCAGTCCCGTACCGTACCTCCCACAAGAAAGAGATCACGACCCAGCTCTGTGGCCACTGCCAACAGTGCTGCAAAAAGCTGAGGCGGATAGTCGGATCTCCTGCTGCGCAATCCTGCAATGTCCCCGTCAAGCATGGCTTATCCCTTTCCTTTTCAGTATTTATGTTTATAGTGAATGGCGCCTCTGTTCGTAATATGCGAGCCGCTTGGAGCTTAACACTAAACGCACAAAATACTAACACAAAAAGTATGGATATTCCCACCCAACGTATGCTAAAAGTCGGCCGGGCCACCATCGGCCTGGTAGGCCTAGATATCGCCCTCAACGAGGCCTTAGCCCAGGGTATCACGGTAGAAGATTCCTCCGAGCTGCTCTTTAGCAAGATAAAGTCTCGGAACTATATCCCGGCCACCATGGTGGGGGAGTATAAATCCGCTCTCGAACGTGAATACAGAAAACTGCTGGGAGAAGAACTTGCAGATGACACGGATCTTATTATCCGTATCTTTGGTACCGGTTGCATCAGCTGCAACGGCCTGCGTGATGCGGTGATCAATGCCATGATGGAGGCCGACATCCCGGCGGATATCCATATGATCCATGAGCCGGATGAAATAGGCAGACACGGAATCACGGCCACACCCGCCCTGATGATCAATGGAAAGATCATGATAGCCGGAATCCACCCCACCCCGGTACAGCTCAAACAGTGGCTGCTGGATGCTGCGGCAGATCTTAAATGAATACGAGCACCCATCTGGTTCTGGCCCCCATTCGCGGTATCACAGATTGTCACTTCAGAAGCCTCTTCCAGCACTATTTCCCTGGATTTGATTCGGCCCTGGCCCCCTTTATCAACCCGCAACGCGCCGCTGTTTTCCATGCCGGACAACTAAAAGACGTGCTCCCCGAGACCAATCGCAAGCTTCCGGTAATACCGCAGCTCCTCCACAATACCC
>CAYWMZ010000166.1:0-5479 GCA_964459485.1 uncultured Desulfocapsa sp.
GGTCTACAATTTTTTTGAGTTTTAAATCAGCCAGATTCATTAATTCCGTTCTCCTAATTGGGGCTGTTTACAGGGTATTGGGCCAAATAACATAGAGACAGGCAGACAGTCCGACAAACACGCCCGCGCCAAAGGATCAGCGACACCTCACCCGAATCGCTCTCACAAGCGAACTAAGTATGGGGTTGATAAATATATTGTTTTTTAAGTAAATTAAGTAAGATCAGCGTATTTTCTAATTTTTTTGACGATCACACATTCTGATATTCCCAGACAATGCTCAATCTATGTCAATGGTTTCTCAGAGTATATCAACAAGTAAATAATACGATGTGACGAAAAGGATTATAAAGAAATGATTAGTTGAATAGTGATGAGTTGCGCTTGAGACCTATCACACATGCTCTTTTGCATTAGCAGTCGGGGTACCTAAACTGAATTGTTCTCTACTTGGTATACTGTGTTTTCTTTCTGGTCAGAATCTCAGGAAGGACTAACGTTTGATCAAAAACATAGTAAGGTTTCGGTAAAATTGTGTCAAGACTTTTTCGCTATTCATCTTCATTTCTCAAAAAAAAGGGGATGCTTTGATATTTCTGAGATGAATTGCTTGAGTTGCGCCAAGGTTTTCTCAAAGCTTCCTGAATTATCAATGACCCTGTCTCCCAGCTGACATTTTTCTTCAAGGGACATCTGGGCACATATGGCTAACCGGGCCTGCTCCTCTGTCACTAAATCCCTTTTCATGATGCGTGAGACACAGAGTGCCTCACTGGCAAAGACCACCACACTGTAATCAAAATCTCCCTGCCACCCTTTCTCGAAAAGCAGGGGAACTTCTGTCATACTATTTTCCTTGTTCGTTCCGGCGATTGCAGTGTGTTGAAGGATCTCTTGCCGTACCAGAGGATGAAGAACAGCATCCAGCTCGTGTCGCAGTGTCTTATCGGAAAAGATGGCATTACGCAGGGTCGGCCTATCCAGTTCCCCATTCTTTAGAAAAAATTCTGGCCCAAACTGGGTACGCAGCTGAATATAGGCTGAACGGCCAACTTTTAAGAGCTCACGACAAATAGTATCTGCACTGAGGGGCACCACTCCAAGAAGTTCAGCCAATGCAGCAATGACCCGACTCTTCCCGGAACCGATGCCACCAGTGACACCTATATTCACCCCAAGCCCTCGACATCAGAGAATGATTCAAAGCCATTCCCCCGTAAACTCAGGACAATCTCACTAAAGTCTGCCCACAGGGGGGCTGAAAAGTCCAACTCTGCTCCGCTTATTGGATGGATCAGACGGAGCCTATGGGCATGAAGCATCTGTCGTGGATATTTTCGGGTATTTCTGGCCCTGCCGTAGAGGGTATCTCCTGCCACGGGGTGTCCCAGGGAGGCCATATGTACCCGAATCTGATGGGTGCGCCCGGTCTCAATCTTGACCCGCAACAAGGAACACCCCTCTTCATACGCCTCCACCAAGTTCCAACTTGTTGCGGCATAACGTCCTCTGCCCTCGACACAAACGGCCATTTTCTTGCGATTTACCGGGTGCCTTGCAATATTGGCAACCAGTCGGCCATTGGCCTCCTTCAGGTAACCATAGACCAGGGCAAGATACTCCTTCTCAACACGCCTTTCCTTAAATGCCTCCACCAGCAATCTGTGACACTGGCTGCTCTTGGCAACCACCATGATGCCCGAGGTATCTTTATCAAGCCTGTGCACAATACCAGGCCGGGCCAAATCGCCCACATCCGCAATCTCCCTGTAGTGATGCAGGAGGCCGTTCACCAGTGTTCCATCGGGATTTCCGTTTGCAGGGTGAACGACGATACCGGGGGGTTTAGAAATAATCAGAAGGTGATCATCCTCAAAAAGGATATCAAAGGGAACCACCTGGGCCACCAGCTCATTGGAAGGCTTTTCAAAGATTTCGCCCTGGATGCACTCCCCAGTCTTGAGACGATAACTGACCTTCTTTTTCACGCCGTCCACAACAAAAAGGCCCATGCGGATAGACTGAATAAGAGTACTCCTTGAGGAGCCGGGTATACAAGAAACCAGAAAATGGTCAAGACGAATACCGGCGTGTTCTGCCGGCACCAAAAAATCAAAGAACTCAGCGGAGTTTGACGGAGACGGGATATCTGAATCTAAGGGTGTCATGACATAGAGCCATGGAGAACATGATAAACAAAGAACTTGAAATGACCGGGCTTACAGCTAATTAAACATATCATCAATCAATTTTTCAATTTTGGATTCATCAACCTTTCTGGCAAGTGAAATTTCAGTTATGAGTAAACTTTTGGCCGTATCCATCATCTTGCGTTCGCCATAAGAGAGATCCTTGTCAACACTGAGCAGATAAAGATCACGAAGCACTGCTGCAACTTCATGGATAGATCCAGTCTTAATCTTTTCCATATAATCTCTGTAGCGACGATTCCAGGTCTGAGAACCAATCTCGGATTCACGATCCCGCAGAATTTCGAGAACCGCTTCAACCTCTTTCTTACTAATAATGGCGCGGAGCCCGACATTGTCGCTGGAGGCTGTGGGAATCATAATCTTCATGTCATTGTCGAGTATCTTCATGACATAGAAGGCCTGATCAATACCCGCAATAGTCTGGCTCTCAATAGCCTCAATAACACCTACACCATGGGCCGGATAAACGGCCATATCACCTTGTACAAACAAAGTATCCTCCTAGGATAACATTGAAATGAAGACATATACCTCGGGGGAGCCCCAAGGCTCCCAACCACAGAGAAGAACTTGTGATTGAGACATGCCAAACAACGACAGCAAATAGTTACCATACCACACTTTTTGATAAAATGCTTCGAAAATAGCTACTCCCGAAAATGGCTGGCCACTATCAATTACTTAATACCATTTAAAATATTCATTGCCTGCTGACTTCCTGAGTCTACAAAGCACTTCACCCCATCAAGTAGGGCTAACATTCTTTCTTCAAGCAGGTCTTTTTCATCACCATTCAAAGATCCGAGGACATAGCGATCAACTGGTATTGCGCCATGGACACCGTTCTGACCGGGACGGCCCACTCCGTATTTCAAACGAAAAAAGTTCTTAGCTCCCAGGCACTCGATAAGAGAACGAATACCATTATGTCCACCAGGCCCTCCACCAGCCACCAGTTTAATGCGTCCAGGACGGATATCAATATCGTCATGGATTACCAGGATATTTTCATAATGCACCTTAAAAAAATCGACAAAACGGGCAACAGATCTGCCTGAGAGGTTCATATAGGTTTGGGGTTTCACAAAAAAGATCTTGGCACCCCATAGAGACAGCCGACAGTAACAGGCATCCCATTTGGTGAGGCGTAATTCCTCATTGACACTAGCAGCTATGGCATCCACAATAGCAAAGCCCACATTATGTCTGGTCCCTTCATAACGAGTGCCAGGGTTGCCAAGTCCAACAATGAGATATGTCTTTTCTACTGCCACTCCACCACTTCCTTTAGAGAATAATGATATCAAAACAGAGCTATCAGAGCCTGTTTGCACGTCAAAAAAAAATCCGGAAGGGACTCCAATAGGGCGTCCTTTCCGGATAAACTAACATTGCCATGCCCATCAACTACCGGGCAATAGCGATCTGCATCAAACCATAAAATACAGCTCGATAGGCATCGGAACCATTTTTTTCAATGGAATCGTACTTCCCATCAAGCTATCCCCCACCCTTTACAATTTAGGAGATAGGATTGACAACCTCAACACAAACAGCCTCGGTGCTGCTGAGCATTTTCAGATTGTCTGCCAGTTTGATATCAGAAAATTTTACAGAATCACCAATATCAAGCCCGGAAATATCCACGGTCACAGTATCAGGGATATCCAGGGGTGCACCCTCAATCTTCATGGCAGATGCATGAACCACAAGTTCACCACCGAGTCCAACACCTTTAGCCATTCCCTCAAGGATAACATTCACGGTGAAGGGTTTAACAACATCCAGATCAATCTCTAAAAAGTCAGCATGGATCAGGCTGTCATCCACGGGATCTGTCTGAATTTCCCGCATCATAACGTGACGTGTTTCGTCACCATTGATTGCCAGGTTAACCACTGCATTTTTACGACTGATCTGAAACAAGGTTTTCAGGAACGCTCCCGTCTCCAACTGCAGGGCAAGGGGATCCTTTTTATTGCCATAGAGCACAGCGGGGGTGTTACCACTCACGCGCAAACGACGCATGGCACATTTACCAAATTTCTCTCTTTTTGAAGCAGACATGTCTACTTGAATCATATGTTCCTCCTTAGCCTTGACCCTGTCTCTTACGAGCATGTCGCCAAGATTTATTTCAAATTTCCTAAATTTCTATATAAAAAAACGATTCTTAAATATCTTCACTAAAAAACATCATCACCAATACTACACAAAAAGGGAACTGATTGAGCCCTCTGTATGGATACAATCAATGGCCTGGGCCAAAAGCTTTGAAACAGACAGTACCTTGATCTTATCGCACTTCAGAGCATCTCCACGCAGAGGAATGGAGTTGGTGACAACCATGGAACTGATCTTCGATTTTGTCAGCCGCTCAACGGCAGGCCCTGACAGTACCGGGTGTGAACAACAGGCATGTACTTCCTTGGCCCCATGTTCCATAAGAGTTGCCGCACCGTTGCAAAGTGTTCCAGCAGTATCCACCATATCATCGAGTAGAATCGCTGTCTTTCCTTTCACATCACCAATGACATTCATGGCCTGACACTCATTGGGCCGATCCCGACGTTTATCAATAATGGCAAGCCCTGCATCGAGACGCTTGGCAAAGGCACGAGTCCTCTCAACACCTCCAGCATCGGGAGAAACCATAACCACATCAGAAAATCTATCCTTAATGTAGTCAAGGATAACAGGTGCCGCATAGAGATGATCGACCGGAATATTAAAAAATCCCTGAATCTGACCAGCATGAAGATCCATACTCAACACCCGGCGAACCCCCACTGCCATAAACATTTCGGCAACAACCTTTGCAGAAATGGGCACTCGGGGAGCCACTTTTCTATCTTGACGGGCATATCCGTAATAAGGCACCACGGCAGTAATTCTTCTGGCAGATGCCCTGCGCAGGGCATCAACCATGATAACCAGTTCCATAAGGTTATCATTCACCGGGGTACAGGTCGGCTGGACAATAAAGACATCAGCACCACGTACATTTTCTTTTATTTCAACAAATATCTCACCATCACTGAACTGTTTTACCTCAGCAGCTGAGAGCGGCACCTTCAGGTACTCCGCGATCTCAAGTGCCATAACAGGATTTGCATTTCCGGAAAAAACCTTGATAATATTCGGCATAATCGTATTTCTCAGTTCGATGGTTTAATGTGTTCGCTTTAACTTTGGTAAAGCGAACAATAGTACACTATTTTTAATGGCTGGGGCGGGAGGACTCGAACCTCCGAATGCCGGGATCA
>CAYWMZ010000167.1:0-5475 GCA_964459485.1 uncultured Desulfocapsa sp.
GTCCGTTTTATGCATAACAAAATTGGAGAAACATTTGGGGCAGTTATTTCCGGAGTCACTGCCTCTACCATCTTTGTGGAACTTACAGACCTCTTTGTGAGTGGCGGTATCTCACTTACAAGCCTTAAAGATGATTACTACATTTTTGATGGAAAACATCACCGTCTCAAGGGCAAACACAGCGGAAGATCATTTCAGATCGGAGAGTTAATTGAGGTGGTTCTGCTCGATGTGGATCTGCGTCGAAATCGTATCTATTTCGGTCCTGTTTCACCGGACAGGGAAACAATATAAGACTATGCTTTATTATTGATACTTGACTTGCTCTGATATTTCGCATAAAAAGTTCAGAGACTTATTAAAAACAAGAGAGTATCTCTCAGCAGAATTTATTCAAACCGCCTGTATGGAGGATATCAGATATGGAAGAAGCAAGCTGGCTCACTACAATCATCGCAAATCCATTTGCCAAAGGCCTGGCCATTGGCATCTTTTTCTGCATTGTTATTCTGGTGCGTGGATTTATGCGGCGCCGGGAACTCACAAAAGAGGTTTCACGTCTGCGCACCCACCTGCACACCAAACTTGAAATCGATTCCAAGGAGAATGAACGACGGAAGCAGGAGCTTGAAATCCTGAAACAAGAGAGGGATAATCTTCGCATCACCGTTCAGTCACTAAATCAGAAACCTGGCCGCAAAGAGATCCGTCAGTTTTATGTGTATCAGACTGCTCTGGATATGATGTTTGAAAAGGCTCCCGGTTTTGCCCCTGCATGGCAGATCACCATTAAAGAGGCTGAAAATCTCTTTGAAAAGTCCGAAAAAGGGGTGGTGCCTCTCCTCAAACGGCTCATGCCCACCAACCCAGACAAGCAGGTTGAGGAGTATGAGAAGTTGAGCAGAGTCTCCCTTGAGGACAGTATGGGGAAATAGGTAGCCCGCCCACCTATAGTCGTTCGTTACGGCCCCGAGACAGACACTCTGTTTCGGGGCCGTTTTACGTTTTCCATTCCTCCTCCCATTGCTCTATTGTCATGTCCAGAAACAACCCACTTCTTGATAATATTGCCATCGTTCTGGTACATCCCAAATACCCTGAAAACATTGGATCCGCAGCCCGAGCGGCATGGAACATGGGCATCAGTCGGCTTATTGTAGTTGGGGATGAGTATCCGGATCATGGCAGAATGATCAAACTTGCCACCCACCATGCGGCCCACTTAATAGACTCCATGGAATTTCATGAGAATCTGGCCGCTGCCCTGCGTCCCTTCAGCCAGGTAGTCGGTACCACTGCCCGCAAGGGAAGACAGCACAGCCCCGGCAACTCGCCACGGGAAATCATGGCACTCATCCGGCCACTCCTGGAGAAAAACCAGATAGCCTTCCTCTTTGGACCGGAAGACCGGGGCCTCAGCAATGACGATCTGAAATATTGCCAGCTCCGTTCAGCTATCCCCACTGCCGATTTTTCCTCTCTCAACCTGGCCCAGGCCGTAGCCATCCATTGCTATGAGATCTACCACGCAGTGATCCATGAGCAAAAAGAGATCAGTCCCAATCCAAAACTGGCCTCATCCCATGAGATTGAAAACATGTATGGCTACCTGGAAAGCAGCCTCAGGGGGATAGCGTTCTTACAGGACAAGAGCCACGACTACTATATGCGAAACATCAGACAATTTTTTGGTCGCCTGCAACTCCAGTCTAAAGAGACCAAACTCCTGCAAAGTATCTGCCGCCAATTTATTGACCAAGGGCCAGAAGGCGAGGACGGTGTTCCTGTAAACACGAAAAAGTAATCAAGATGCCACAAACGGAATCCAAGCCCCAAATGAGGCCCGACTGCACTGAGGACAGCAACTTAGTTAACCATTCGGAGATAAAGATGATTTCCAGTCAAGATCCGCCATTGAAGTGATATCTCCAAATTGGCATTATTTTCGCATTAAGCCTATTAAGGACAAAATACTATTTCCATTCCACACTCGGTGAGACCATGATCCCCGCAACAACTTCCGCACTTTCAGGACTCCAGGCATTTGGCACCAAAATCAACTCCAATGCCAACAATATCGCCAACGTCTCCTCCGAAGGATACAAAAAAACACGGGTCACCCTTGCGACTCAGGCCCCACAGGGTGTGCGGGCATCTGTGGAAACGGTTGATACTCCGGGAAATCAGGTCTATCAAGAAACAAATAACGGTGCTGAACTCGTCGAGATGTCAAATGTGGATCTGACAGAAGAGATCCCAGAATCACTCATAAATGCACGCTTTTACCAGGCCAATCTCAAGACCCTGCAAACGGCCGACGAGATGTCTAAGAGCCTCCTCAATCTCAAGGCCTGAGGGGCTTTCAACAAACCTGCCTACTCTTCCACCCCCTGTAGCGGACACTCGTTACAGCGAGGTTTTGTCTTCTTACAAAACTCCTTGGCAACCGCAACAATAAGGGCGTGAAACTCATTAAAGAGTGAAACCTCCTGGGGCAGACTGTCCATAAACTCCTGCTGCAGGTTGAAATAATCCGTATCCTGTTCCACCAGGTGATGCCGGGAAAATACCCGGTGGGTATAGGTATCTATAACAAATATAGGTTTTTGTGCAGCATAGAGCAGGATGGAGTCGGCCGTTTCCGGCCCCACACCCTTCACTCTCAGGAGATTTTCACGGCTCTCCTCTAGAGAGTCTTCAAAGAGAAAATCTATCTCCCCCTCATACTCCTCTTCGATCATCTGCAACAGATTCCCAAGTCTTCTGGCCTTGATGTTATAGTAGCCAGATGGTCGAATATAGGCTGCGAGTTCATCCACAGGCAGGTCACGCAGGGCAGCATAGCTGAGTTTTCCAGCTTTTTTGAGGTTATTAATGGCCTGTTCCACATTGGCCCAGTTGGTGTTCTGAGTCAACACGGCCCCCACCATCACCTCAAGGGGGGTCTCACCAGGCCACCACTGCTGAGGGCCAAAATGTTCATGCAGCCTGTCATATACCCTCAAAAAATGGTTGCTGTTTTCCTGTTCCATAGTCTTTTATTCAATCTCCGAGACAGATTCCAATATCTCTTGCGGTGTAGACCTTATCACTACTAAGATTTACAATCTTCCGTGTCTTCACAGCATCCTCCAGGGGAACAGCCGTCATTTCAGAAGAGTCCAGGGCGACCATGTGACCAAAGATGCCTTTTTCTGCAAGCCGTACGGCTGCAGTTCCAAAACGCATGGCCAGCAGCCTGTCAAATGTGGTTGGAGAACCACCACGCTGTAGATGTCCCAGGACTAAAGACCTGGTATCCTTTCCGGTCCGTTTGCCTATCTCCGAGGCCACCCACTCTCCAACACCGCCAAGAAGCAGTTCACTTCGCCCAACTTCACCAGCACCTTTGCTGATAACCTTACCACCTGCGGCTACGGCACCTTCAGCAACTACCACAATGGCGTAATCCTTCTCATGCAGGGAATTATCCATGATTTTTTCGCACACTTTTTCCATATCAAAGGGAATTTCCGGGATAAGAATTACGTCTGCCCCTCCTGACACCCCTGAATAGAGGGCAATCCAACCAGCCCCGCGCCCCATCACCTCAACCACCATCACCCGATCATGAGATTTAGCCGTGGAATGCAGTTTATCCAGAGCCTCGGTCGCCGTGGCCACTGCGGTGTCAAAGCCAAAGGTTCTATCAGTGGCATCAAGATCGTTATCAATGGTTTTAGGGACACCGATCACCGGCATCCCCTTTTCGGAAAATTTGCGTGCAATCTCCAGGCTGCCGTCTCCGCCAATGGCAATGTGACAGAAAAACCCCATGCGTTTGAAATTCTGAAGTATCTTGTCAGAAACATCGACAACTTTAACCTCACCGGCAAGGTTTTCTACAGACATGGCAAAGGGATTACTCTTGTTGGTGGAACCGATGATGGTACCGCCTGTGGCATAGATATCTTCCACATCCCGTGGTCCTAAACGAACCAGCTCATCCATATCCAACAAGCCCTTATAGCCGCTCCGGCTACCATAAACTTCCCAGCCCCGCCGGTAACAGGAGTGTACAACTGCGTAGATTACCGCATTAAGCCCTGGTGCATCTCCCCCCCCAGTTGAAATCACAATTTTTTTCATAAAAAAACCTTTTTAATTCACTTTTCTTCTACAACATGAAATATTATACTATTGATAAGGGACAGTTAGTTACTTTCTCGCACTTGTTACGTTCTCTTTTTACAGCCCAAAACGGTCTGAGAATGCATCCTGACTGGAATTTCCACAGATCAAAGATTGACTTCTCTTGGCCAGTTATTATTGTATGATAGCATTACTACGAACGAAGAAAAGTATAAACTGACATATCAAGATATATTCTGATATTTAATTTGGCAAACGAAACGAAGGGTTACCTTTGTTACATTTTTTTATTTTACAGGAGGTTTTCATGTCTGATTTTACAGTAACAGACCAGGCGGTTGAGAAGCTCAAGGAATATTTGGAGCAGAACAATATCAGTTCTGCCCTGCGTATTGCCTTGATGCAGGGAGGCTGAGCAGGCCCTTCATTGGGATTGGCTCTGGATGAGCCAAAAGACAACGACAAAGTATACGACCAGGATGACCTTACCTTTCTGGTTGAAGAAGGATTAATGGATACCTGCGGTTCCATCCGTGTCGAGTTTATCGATGCTGGCCCCCGCTCCGGTTTTGGAATCACTTCTACCAACTCCATTGGTAACAGTGGTAGTGGTTGCAGCTCTGGATCCTGCGGATCTGGCGGTTGCGGCTGACCCCTTCCCGATTCATCAAGCGGTGAGTCCCTTTTTCGGGATTCACCGCTTTTTTTCTTTTCCCCACCCCTGTTTCCTGTTCTATCCGTCCCCCCACTCCGCCGTACACCTTCTTGCAAATTTCCTGCCAAAAACTTGACACCTACCGTTTCAATCCTTAATTTTCTCTACAAACAGACTAGCAACCAGATTTAGTTATCCGGTTTTACAATATTTTTTTATATACTTTTCATAAAGTGAGAAAAGGAGGAAAGTGATATGCAATTTGATAAACTTACCATCAAATCCCAGGAGGCAATCCAGACCGCCCAGCAACTGGCCCAGAACAACAATAACCAGGAGATCGCAGTCCCCCATCTGGTCAAAGCCATCCTGGAACAGCCAGATGGAGTCGTTGTCCCCGTACTCCAAAAGATGGGCAGTGACCCAGCAACAGTGCTTGCGGAAACCAATAAACTTATTGCCAGCATTCCCCAGGTCAGTGGCAGTGGTGCCGGCCAGGCGTATCTGTCCAACGAGTTACGGAAAATCGTAGACAACTCTTTTAAGACCGCCAATCAGATGCAGGACGACTTTGTCAGCCAGGAGCATCTCTTTTTGACTATCCTCCATGACAGAAAGTCTCAAAGCAGTAAGAGTCTCAAACAACTCGGGATCGATGAAAAGAGCTTCCTCAAGGCCCTTACCACTAT
>CAYWMZ010000168.1:0-5466 GCA_964459485.1 uncultured Desulfocapsa sp.
CTACTCACAGTCAAAACCGTAAGACAGTCCGGATGGCAGGATTTACTCCTTGAAGAAATCAATAAAATGTCCACCACGGTCATTGCTCAATCCGGTACTATCAATATGCCGGTTCACAAGGTCATGAAACTTAAAAAAGGCGATATTATACCTATTGATTACGATCCCAATGCCCCACTGAAAATTCTGGTTGAAGAAAATCTTAAATTTTTCGCCGTTCCAGGTCTCATTAGCGGGAAGAGAGCTATCCACCTGACCGGCGTTTATGAACAAGGAGAGTAATATGAGTGAAGAGACGATTCAAGAGAGCGCCAAGCCGCAACCTGAGGAAATAAAAGAACTCCTCGATGACGACGGTATGGATACTCCACCCTCAGTTGATGCAAGTACGGCTGTCCCAGAGCCCCCGGAGGCACACAAAACGAATAGAGGTCTAGAATTCCTTTATGATGTGCCCTTACAAATATCTGTTGAAGTTGGCCGGAGTAAGATACTTCTAAAAGACCTTCTGAAAATGGGTGAGGGATACATTATAGAACTGGACAAACTGGCTGGTGATCCCCTTGATTTATATGTAAACTCAAGATTGATTGCCAGGGGTGAAGCGGTGATGGTTGGAGACAAGTTTGGCATCCGGCTTACGGATGTAGTGAGTCCTATGGATCGTGTTGAACAGTTGGGTTAGGTAAAAGATGGAAGCCACTGACCCAAACTTACTCTCTGCCGGAATACGAATGATATGGGGACTCCTCGTTGTTCTCGGGATTATACTCATTCTTTATAGAATACTGCGTAAAAAATTCTCCTTAAACCATGGCAATGCCGATGCCAAAATTAAAATAATCGAGATTCGACACATTATGCCAAAAAAAGCTATCTGCCTTGTGGCTGTTGGAAATCAGCAATTTCTTCTTGGCCTCGGATCTGACACCATAAATCTGCTTTCTCCCATCACGGTTAAGGACGAAGAAAGCTTCACCGAAACCCTCGCCTCAGCAGTAGATGGACATGAAGAGTAAGCCCCATCACCGATTCCTTATCCCAACGCCAAGGTTCCTCCCTCTTTTTCTCTTGTTATTCCTTGCCGCTCCAGGTCTTAGCCATGCCTTGACTTTACCGACACTCAGCATTGGACTTAAAGACGCTACTAACCCGGAACAGGTTTCCACCGGTCTGCAAATACTGTTTCTCCTAACGGTTCTTTCCATTGCTCCTGCCATTTTACTTATGACCACCTGTTTCACCCGAATCGTCATCGTACTCGGTTTTGTACGACAGGCCATGGGGACACAAAATATGCCTCCAACTCAGGTAGTGATTGGTCTTGCTCTCTTCTTAAGTTTTTTTATTATGGCTCCCACCATTGATAAAATCAATGAAGAGGCCCTACAGCCCTACCTTGCTGAAACTATTAATCAGCAGGAAGCCCTCACCAAGGCTGTGGAGCCCATGCGGGATTTTATGTTTTCCCAGGTAAAAGAATCAGACCTTAGCATGCTCTCAGGGCTTACCATGGACAACGAGCCTTATGACAAGGCCGACATCCCCACCATGACTCTTATCCCTGCCTTTATGATCTCTGAGCTCAAGCGTTCTTTCCAGATGGGCTTTATGATTTACATCCCCTTTCTGGTTATTGATATGATTGTGGCCTCAATTCTCATGTCCATGGGTATGATGATGCTCCCTCCTGTAATTATCTCCATGCCATTCAAACTATTACTTTTTGTTTTGGTAGACGGCTGGGCACTCATTGTTGGGTCTCTTATTAAAAGTTTTCAGGGCTAGCTGATATGACCATCGAATTTGTAGTTGATACCTGTAGAAAGGCAGTTGAAGTTGCACTGATGATTGCAGCACCCATGCTCCTAGCTGGAATGATAGTTGGCCTAATCATCTCAATTTTCCAGGCGACAACACAGATTAATGAACAAACGCTTACCTTTGTTCCAAAGATCGTCGCAGTTTTTTTGACCCTGCTCATCCTAACCCCCTGGATTATCCAAACGGTTACTCGTTTCGCAACCGGTATATTTTCAAGCATCGCTAATTTTTAATTCTCCATGGATTTCCAGACCATTCCAATTGAGCAATTTCAGATTTTCCTTATCTGTCTTTCCAGAGTTGCAGGTTTTGTTGGTGCCATTCCAGTCCTCCTTTCCAATCAGACTCCCCCTCAAGTCAAGGCAGGGTTAGTGGTAATGGTTAGCCTTGTTCTCTTTCCTGTAATGGCCCCCACTCTCGGTGATTTTTCCTTTACTCCCGCAACGTTACTCCTGGTGATGGTCTCTGAGGTTCTATTGGGAAGCATGATAGGCCTTATCGCCCGCATGATTTTTACCGCAGTGGAATATGGTGGTACCGTCATTGGGTACCAGATGGGTTTTGCTGCTGCAAATGTTTTCGACCCCCAGAGTGAAAGACAATTGGCCTTGGTTTCACAATTTCAGAATGTTTTTGCTATCCTTATATTTTTGGCAATCGACGGACACCATATTTTCTTTAGGATAGCCGTGAAATCCTACACCTTACTCCCCCCCGGTCATTTTAATATGTCCGGGCAGGCCATTCCCTACTTAATCAGCCTCTCGTCTCGGATTTTTTATCTTGGTATTCAATTTAGTGCTCCAATTCTAGCTGTCTTACTCCTGTCCGGGTTGATCCTCGGTATCCTTGCAAGGGTTTTTCCGCAGTTGAATGTATTCCTTCTCTCCTTCCCCTTAAATATTGCCATCTCTTTTACCGTCATTGGTTTGACACTCCCTCTGGTTACCATCCTTCTGAGACGAGAATTTGACGATTTAGGGGCACGAATTATAACCGTTCTTAAACTTCTAAATTAATACCGCTCAATTAATTTTAGTAAACTATGTATAGCAAGGTTATTACTGATATTACATAGCATAAACCCCATAACTTTTACCTTCTATTTCAAATGGCTGAAGAATCCAGTAGCGGTGGAGAAAAAACAGAAGCACCGTCGTCAAAACGGCGTACAGATTTCAGAAAAAAAGGTCAGGTTGCCCAAAGTAAGGAAGTTCAGAACGCAGCTCTTTTCACCCTTTTACTTCTCTTCTGGATCTTCTATATGCCTGATTTCTGGAGAGGACTTTCAAATCTTATTTCAATACTTTTAAAAAATACTTCAACTTACGACGGCACACTTGAATCAACCCATATGTTGCTGGTTTTTGTCGTAAAAGAGATGGCGTTCCTCCTTGTCCCACTATTTGTCCTCGTGATGATTGTGGGGTTTTTCTCCAGTGTTTTTCAGATTGGCTGGCTTTTTACCACCCAACCTTTAGTCCCCGATTTGTCCAAACTAAATATTATCAGTGGATTAGCAAAACTCTTTTCTTTGCGTAGTATTGTCGATCTCCTTAAATCAGTATTCAAGGTTATCCTTATTGCCTGGGTAGCTTACGCCACCGTTCTTACGCACTTTGAAGAGGCCTTAATTCTGGTTGATACCAGTCCGGGTGCCGCAGTCCTCTACATCGCTCGTATTGCATCCCTTATCCTGGCTAAGGTATGCGGAGTTCTGATCCTCATTGCTGCCGTAGACTTTCTCTATACTAAGTATGAAATGGAAGAGAAAATGAAAATGACTAAACAGGAGGTAAGGGAAGAATTTAAAGATATGGAGGGTGATCCCTATATTAAAAGTCAGATTCGTCGTATCCAGCAAGAAATGGCAAGAAAACGTATGATGGCCGATGTTCCCGATGCCGATGTTGTCATTACCAACCCCACCCATTTGGCAGTTGCCATTAAATATGATTCACAAAGCATGGATTCTCCAATGGTAATAGCCAAAGGAGCAGATCACGTCGCCATGCGCATTCGGGAGATTGCCACAGAAAACGAAATCCCCCTCATAGAAAACCCACCAGTGGCCCGATTATTGCATAAAATTGACCTGGGCGCAGCGATCCCAGAAGAACTCTTTAAAGCAGTTGCGGAAATTTTAGCCCACGTTTATTCACTCAAAAAATAGAACAAAATCCCATGGAACTCACTGGACAGGGAAATATCCTAACAAGGCTTAAATGGAAGGAACTTGCTCAACGTGCAGATATTATGGCTGCCTTTGGGCTTGTGGCCATTCTGATGATCATGATCATCCCCCTACCTTCCTTGCTTCTCGATCTATTCCTTTCCATGAACATTACCATTGCCCTGCTTATTCTTATCATCAGCCTCTTCACTGTGAAGGCCGTTGATTTTTCTATTTTCCCTGCAGTTCTTTTAGCAACAACACTGTTTCGTCTCTCCCTAAACGTCGCCTCCACCCGCCTCATACTCCTTAAAGGCGACCAGGGGCCCTCTGCTGCCGGTTCTGTAATCCAGTCTTTTGGGCAGTTTGTTGTCGGAGGAAACTATGTTGTAGGTCTTGTTATCTTTATCATTCTTGTACTCATTAATTTTATGGTTATCACCAAAGGTGCTGGTCGTGTAGCTGAGGTTGCCGCCAGATTCACCCTGGATGCCATGCCTGGAAAGCAAATGGCCATCGATGCCGACCTCAACGCCGGATTGCTCAACGAGGCAGAAGCCAAGTTGAGGCGTGAAGAAATAAGTAATGAGGCAAGTTTTCACGGAGCTATGGATGGTGCATCAAAATTTGTTAAAGGGGATGCCATCGCTGGAATTATCATAACCCTTGTCAATATTGGTGCAGGATTTATCATTGGTGTCCTCCAGAAAGGTATGCCCATGACAGAGGCAGCCGCCAACTATACTATTCTCACCGTCGGCGATGGTCTTGTGGGCCGGATTCCTGCGCTCATCATTTCAACAGCAGCCGGACTTCTGGTCACCCGCGCCTCTGGAGAGAACGACTTTGGATCTGATTTAAAGATCCAGTTTAGTCGATATTCCATCGCTTTTTGGCTGGTCTCTATAATTTTAATGATATTTGCCCTGATCCCGGGACTTCCTTTTGTCCCCTTTCTTCTTCTCTCAGTTATTCTTGGATTTACAGCTTATTACCTTGATCGCAGTAAACAGGCCCAAGAGGAACTCATTGAAGAAGAAACCACTTCGGAACCACCGCTCCCTCAAGAAGAAGACTACGAGGAGTTGCTCAACGTTGACCTTCTGCAGCTAGAAGTGGGATATGGCCTGATACCCTTCGTAGACTCATCCCAGGATGGTGAATTACTGGTGCGCATTCAATCTATCCGGCGTCAGTTTGCCATGACCAATGGCTTTATTGTGCCCCCTGTCCATATTAAGGACAACCTCCAACTTTTACCCAATCAGTACACTCTGGCCCTGAAAGGTATTGAAGTTACCCAGTGTGAAATGTTACCCGGCCATTTTATGGCCATGGATCCAGGTATGGTTACAGAGAAAATCAAAGGCGTTCCCACAGAAGAACCTGCCTTTGGGCTCCCTGCCATCTGGATCACCGAAGACAAAAAAGAACGTGCCCAGATTGCAGGCTATACAGTGGTTGACTGT
>CAYWMZ010000169.1:0-5456 GCA_964459485.1 uncultured Desulfocapsa sp.
CAGATCAATCCAGATCAGATTCTCTTCGGCAACTGGCATGTGCGACTACTCCGTGGTTTTTGGGGCTGGTTTGGCTAAGTAGAATAGAGTTAGAGTTGCAGAATAGCATGGGGAAGTCAAATACTTTTTAGATGTTGGATTATAAATGTACGGATTTCAGCACTTCCGGTCAGCTTATGGAATCCTGTGTCCGAAACAAAAAAAAGCACCACAAAGTGGTATTTGCTTGACAGGGAGTCTTCCTGTGGGAATAGTTATTAGAGGATGTTGTATCTCATACTATTCAAGACAGGAGGTGTTTTATGCTAAGTGTTACGGAGTTGCGCAAGGACAGAACTCTGGTGAATAATATAGATTGGGCCATGACCCCGGAGAAGGCGGTGGAGATGTATCTGGAGTGGGGTTCGGGCTGGACACGGGGCAATGACTTTGTCTCAAGCAGCGATGACGAATCCTACTACTTTGTGGTCTTTGACTGGGAGACGGAGCCCCCGGTGGTAACCCTGCTCCATCGTACCCTCGAAGGTGCCGAAGAACTGGCAAAGATCGAAGTTCCAAAAGAGCTCTTTGACGCTGCCTGTGCCGAGGATGGCAAGAGACCCGGCGGCACAGTACATCGTCTCAACCGAAAACTCCAGGAGTGGGTCAACGGTCTCATTGACGGCCCGCCCATTGAGTTTTTTAATATAGAGTATTAGAGAAACACATCTGGTGGAACAGGTGTCTACAGGGCCGCAAGGGGGCGTGCCAGCCTGCGAACCTGTTCCATACATTCCTCAAGGTCAAAAGAGAGCAGCCTGCCCTTATCAACAAGCAGTTTGCCATCAACAATAACGCTTGTGACATCGGCACCTGTGCCGCTGTAGACCAGGGTGTCGGCACCGTAAAATGGCTGGAGATGGGGCTGCTGCCTATCCATCAGGATCAGGTCAGCCCTGTATCCGGGAGTGATTTTCCCAAGTTTTTTCAAGCCTAAGATCTGTGCACTGTTTGCTGTGGCCGCAGCCAGAGCGGTCATGGCGGGCATTGCGGTGGCATCAAGCCTTCGAACCTTCTGACTCTTGGCCAGAAAATCCATTTCGCAGAAGAGGTCGAGTCCGTTGTTGCTGGCGCAGCCATCAGTGCCGATTCCCAGCGGAATCCCTAAACTATCCATCTCTGTAGCCCGTGCAATGCCCGATGCCAGCTTGGCTTGGCTCCGGGGGCAGACCACGACCCCTGCGCCGCTCTCCCGTACCAGTTGCATATCTTCCCGGTCGAGCCATACACAGTGAATCAGAACTGTATCTTGATCCAGAAGATCCAGGGCTGCAAGGTGGCGGATGGGACTGCTACCTTTGGGATCAATAATGAGTTCCTGCTCTTGGCGGCCCTCTGCGATATGGATAAAAAATGGTAATTGGTGTTTTTGGGCAAGGGCCTTGGCCTTCTGTAGCGTATCAGGGGAGCAGGTGTAGGGGGCATGGGCAAAGACAGCAGGAGTGATACGCCTATTCCTGTCCCTCCAGTCGTCAATAAAATCTTCAACTGCATCGATATTCTTCGATGGATCTGCAACTCCAGGTGCCGGAAAATCAACAATTCCGTGGGCCGCAACCGCTCGTATCCCAGAATCAACAAAGGCCCGGGCCGCCTCAGCTTCATAGAAATAGGCATCGGCCACGGTGGTGGTTCCTGAAAGCAGCATCTCGGCACAGCTGAGTTTCGTGCACCAGTAGACCATCTCCTCATTGACATGGGCCGCCTCTGCCGGAAAGATATGTTCGTTAAGCCAGGTGTTCAGCTCAAGGTCGTCGGCTAGTCCTCGAAAGAGGCACATGGCACAGTGGTTATGGCCATTAATCAGTCCAGGAAGCAGCAGTTTGCCGCCACCATCCAGGACGCTTACCTCGGGACAGTCCGGTAGTGTTGCCATATCCCCGTAGGAGTGGATTGTCTCCCCCCGGCAGAGTAACCACTGCCTGTCTGTTATCTGGCTGTGGGCGTCTCTCAGGATGCTTACATTAGTGATCAGGAGGGGAGCTGTGGTCATGGGATTATCCTTGCAAAAAAAGGGGCATTTTCTCTGTGGGCAGGGTATACTATTCTATTTTAAATAATTTGTCGTTACGTTTGATATATCTTGTTTTTACACCCTGTTAGGGGCGAGGAGTTTATGTATGGGATTTCGTTGTGGTATTGTTGGGCTTCCCAATGTTGGAAAATCAACCATTTTTAATGCACTCACTGCGGCCGGGATAGATGCCGAAAACTATCCCTTCTGCACCATTGAACCCAATGTGGGGATCGTTCCGGTACCGGATAAACGTTTGGATGTACTGGCTGAAATGGCCAAGACCAAGCGCAAAGTGGCCACGCAGATGGAGTTTGTGGATATTGCAGGTCTTGTGAAGGGTGCTAGTCAGGGCGAAGGGCTTGGCAATCAGTTTTTAGGGCATATCCGTCAGGTGGATGCCCTGGTTCATGTGATTCGTTGCTTTGAGGATGAGAATATTGTCCATGTGGATGGCAGCATCGATCCGGCCCGGGATCGTGAGGTGATCACAATGGAGCTGATCCTGTCTGATCTTGATATGGTGGACAAACGTTTGAAAAAGGCCCAGTCCCTTGCCAAATCAGGGGATAAGACCCTGAAGGCCCAGGCCGTTTTCCTGGAAGGTCTTCGTGATGTGCTTGATGGCGGGGCCTGTGCCCGCACCATGGAAGTGGATGGCGATATGGAAAAAGAGATGATGACGGAGATGTGCCTTCTCACCGACAAGCCCGTTCTCTATGTGGCCAATGTCCAGGAGGACGATGTGATCTCAGGCAATGATCACGTTCGGGTACTGGAAAAACTGGCCGATGAAGATGGCGACGGCGTGGTGATTATCGCAGGTTCCATAGAGCAGGAGCTGAGTCAGCTGGAACCGGAGGAGCAGGCGGAGTTTCTGGCCGATATGGGCATGGAGGAGCCGGGCCTGAACCGACTCATTGCCGCTGGCTATAAACTCCTGGGGCTCATCACCTATTTCACTGTAGGTGTCAAAGAGACCCGGGCCTGGACAATTGCCGAAGGCACCAAGGCTCCTGGAGCCGCTGGTAAGATTCATTCGGACTTTGAACGTGGCTTTATTCGGGCCGAGACCATCAGCTACGATGATTTTGTGGCCTGTGATGGAGAGAATGGGGCCAAAGAGAAGGGGTTGATGCGCTCTGAGGGGAAGGAGTATGTGGTGCTCGATGGTGATTGTCTCAACTTCCGTTTTAATGTGTAAGTATTCTGCCTGACTGTCTGAAGATATATGGAAAAGCAGCTTTTTATAAAAGATCTCCAGGAAGGTGAGCGTATAACTGAGCTCTTTCTGGTAAAATCAGCACGTCTGGCCGAGACCCGTGCCGGGAAGGCCTATATCCAGCTGACCCTTATGGACAGGAGCGGTGAGATTAATGGCCCTGTCTGGGATCGGGCCGAAGAGCTCTATCCTCACTGCGCACCGGGGAGTTTCTTGCGAGTAGAGGCAACCGTGCAGTCCTACCGGGATCAGTTGCAGCTGAAGATAGACTCTTTAGAAGCCGTTCCCGCAGGGGAGGTTGACCTCTCCGCCTTTGTTCCCTGCTGTCCCAAGGACAGGGCAGATCTTGCCAAAAGGGTGCAGAAGCTCACGGCCTCAGTGGATAATCCTTTTCTGCGAAAGCTCCTCAATCGTTTCTTGAAAAAAGAACCCATGTGGCAGCGTTTTCAGGATTCACCCGCCGCCAAAGGTATTCACCATGCCTACCTTGGCGGACTTTTAGAGCATTCCCTGTCGGTGGCGGAGCTGGCCAGTACCATGTCCGATCACTACCCAGGGGTAGACCGCTCCCTGCTCGTTTCTGGAGCACTGCTCCACGATCTGGGCAAGGTGGAAGAGTTGCAGATGGAACTAGCCCTCATCGAGTACACTCGCCGGGGCCGTCTTAAGGGACACCTGGTCATTGGTAGTGAAATGGTGGCCATGGAGGCCGCTAGGATCAAAGACTTCCCGGACGATTTACTCGAACAGCTGCAGCATCTGATCCTCAGTCACCACGGTCGCCATGAGTTTGGGGCGCCAGCCGTTCCCATGACCATAGAGGCCTTTCTCCTCAGTTTTCTGGATGATATGGATGCCAAGATGAACCTGATGGAACAGCTCCGGGCCAAGATAACGGATCCGGGCCTGCAGAGGAGCGAGTATCAGCGTTCACTGGAGCGATTTCTCTATCTCAGTGGTCTGCCAGCAGCAGAAGAGCAAACCAAGGAGAGCAAACCGGCAAAACAGGAGGCCGCTGCCTCTGTTCGTCAGCAGACACTTTTTTAAAAAGGAGAGAGCAGAACCCGATCAAGCTCCCCCCTCAGGAGAGGATAATTTCTTTTTTCTTTTATGTTGTAACGCAAAGCCCATGGAGCAAAACAGTCACCATGGAGTCCCCGAACTCCTCATAAACGGCCAGCCATTCTTTGGTCAGTATCAGGCCCGAAATCTCCTTGCCAGAACCCTGGCAGCTGACCGCTTAGCCCACGCCTATCTCTTCTGTGGTCCGGATGGTATTGGCAAAAAGCTCCTTGCCACTACCCTTGCTACTGCCCTGAACTGTGGTCAGGCCGTTGGCCTATCCGCTTGCGGAACCTGTAAATCGTGTAAAAAATTTGCAGCTGCCAGTCATCCGGATTTTCTGGTGGTATCCCCTGAAAAAGGGGCCATCAAGATAGCCCAGGTACGTGCCCTTACCAAACAACTCTCCTTTCCTCCCTATGAGGCGGAGTACCGGGTAGTTGTGATGGAGGATGTGCACAGCATGCGTCAGGAGGCGGCAAATGCCTTGCTGAAGACTCTTGAGGAACCGCCCCGAAATAATATCCTGATTCTCTGTGCAGAGTCGGCAAGTCAGGTACTACAGACAATTATCTCCAGGTGCCAGACCATCCCCTGCTACGCCCTGACACCATCCGAGACGGCCACCATCCTCAGGCGCGCTGATGCTGGCCTGGATCAGGATGCGGCACTGCTGCTGGCACGACTTGCCGAGGGCAGCCCAGGCAGGGCGCAGCTCCTGGTGCAGCGGGAGCTGGTGCCATTCTGGGAAGAATTACAGCTACTGCTGCTTGACGAGCAGGTGGACGAGGCAAAAGAGGTGGGCCAGGTCCTGAAAATGGCGGAGTCCATGGCGGCCCTGAAGGGGGATCTTGGTCAGTTATTGTCTCTTGTTCGGCTCTGGATCAGGGATGGTCTTTTTGCCCTGCACGGGCAGCCGGGGAGCGATGCCTGCCTGCAGACACGGAAAGACTGGAATTTCGAGCAATATTTTGCTAAACTACGCGCCGTGAATCAGGCCGAAAGGGAATTGGCCAGAAATTGCAACCAAACACTGGTCTGCGAGGTCCTGCTCTTTCGCCTGAAAGGTTAATTCTAAAAAGTGAATTATGTCAGAACAACAGCACAATAAAGAGGGCC